>CACZPB010000041.1 GCA_902782905.1 uncultured bacterium | reverse complement strand
CGCATCTTTTGTTTTGTATGGTATTATTTATATATGTATCAGATAAAAAACAGAATCTATCTTGAGTTTGATAAAACACAAAAAAGCGCAATCTGTAATTATTTAAGGGCACTCGTTAAACAGAATTTAGATTTAGGCGTTAATAAAATCCTTGATAAATTTATTGAGGATGAAAAATATTATTTGGAATTAAATGCTTCAAGATTTCCGTTCCTTGCTGATTATATTGATAACAACGATTTCTTAAAAGACAGCGAAGATTACATAAAAGAGTGCGTTAAATATTACGAATACAAAGAGAAGCAAAAACCTATAATAGAAGCTCAAAAGGCTTTTGAAAAGAAAAAAAGAAAATTCTTGCAAGAAGTTAAAATGTCAAAAGAAGCACCTACTAAGAAGCAACTTTATTACTATGACAGACTTTGTAAAAAATATTCGATAGAAAAGAAAGATGTAGAAGAATTATCTAAGCTTGATTTAAGAGATGAAATAGAGAGAATTTTGAATGAACATTCAGACGATTATAAAATTATTAACTGATGCAGGGATTGAAGAAAGAGAAGCAAAACGCGAAGTTAAAATGCTACTTGATCATTTCTGCAACTATACAGATAAAGATATTATACTCGGGCATCCAATTACAGATGAGCAGCTAAAAATAGTTGAAGCTAAGGTTAGGGCCAGAATTGCGGACAGAACTCCTGTTCAATATATTATTGGAGAGGCTTATTTTATGGGCGAATGGTTTAAAGTTACGCATGACGTACTTATACCAAGAGATGAGACAGAGCTTCTTGTTACAAAAGCAATTGAGTTAATAAAAGAAAACAAGCTTGAAAATATTCTTGATATAGGGACAGGCTCCGGATGTATAGCTTGTACGATTGCGAACCGCACAAATGCTGTCGTGTTGGGTGTTGACATATCGTCTGATGCGCTTCGGATTGCACTTGATAACGTAACAAGACTCGGAATAAACAACAGGGCTGTTTTCAGAAAATCAGATATTTATGACAAAATAAGAGAAGAAGAAAAGTTTGACATGATTATCTCGAATCCGCCTTATATACCACACGGTACGCCGGTTGAGCCTGAGGTCATGCATGAGCCTAAAATCGCATTGTTTGCAGAAGAAAACGGACTTGCTTTGTATAGAAAAATTGTCATGGACGCACCTAAACATCTTAATGCGGGCGGATGGCTAATTTTTGAGCTTGGAATTGGTGAGAGCAAGGAAGTAAAATCCTTCATGAACGAGTATTTTGAAGGGGTAAATATAATAAAAGACCTCGCCGGAATTGACAGGGTTATCTACGGCAAGCTTATATAATAGCTGTTATTTATAAAGCAAAAAATTAATTTTTTGCCTATTGCAAATTTTGTTTAATTCTATTAAGATATATGTATTAATATTAAGAATTAAAAATTTTTGTAAAGTAACAAACTTAGAATAAGGGTGATAGTATGACAGAAGAAAATGAAGAGTTGCAACAAAACGCCGAAGGCGAAGGAAAGCAAAAGATTTTAGTAGCTGACGACGAAGCAAGTATCAGAAGAATTCTTGAAACTCGTTTAAAAATGGTAGGCTACGATGTTGTAGTTGCTGAAGACGGTGAAGAAGCTGTTGAAGTTTTTAATAAAACAAATCCTGATTTGGTAGTACTTGATGTTATGATGCCAAAAATGGATGGTTACGGTGTTACAAGAGAAATCCGTCGTACATCAGATGTACCGATTATTATATTAACAGCTCTTGGTGATGTTTCAGAAAGAATTACAGGCTTAGAATTGGGCGCAGATGACTATGTAATCAAACCATTCAGCCCTAAAGAATTAGAAGCACGTGTTAAAGCTGTTCTTAGAAGAACAATAAGCAAAGATGTATACATTCCTGCTTCATCTTCAGCAGCAGGCGGAAGCACATCAGGCGGCGGTAAAAACAGCAAAAATGTTATTACAACAGGCGCTATAAAGATTGATACAGCAAGAAGACAAGTTTTCAGAAAGAACGAAAGAATCCGTTTGACAGGCATGGAATTCAGCTTATTGGAGCTTCTTGTTAACAATTCTGGTCAAGCATATTCAAGAAACGAAATCTTGCAACACGTTTGGTCATATCCTGCAGATCACAGAATTGACACCCGTGTAGTAGACGTTCATATTTCAAGATTACGTTCTAAATTGGAAACAGATCCGACAAATCCTGAGTTAATATTGACGGCTCGCGGTATCGGATATATGTTCCAAAGAATAAACTAGGGGTAAATATATAGGGGTAAATATATAGGGAAAAATTATAACCTATTATTTACTATAGAAAGAATAAAAAGAGACTCTTTGAGAGCCTCTTTTTTTGACTTGATTTAAAAGCTTTATTTGATATACTTAATTTGTAAGCGACATGGCGAGTATCGTCAAGCGGTTAAGACCT
>CACZPB010000040.1 GCA_902782905.1 uncultured bacterium | reverse complement strand
TCAACAACTTGTTTTGTAACTTTTACGTTTTCTTCGAATGGGAATCTTGAACCGTCAATCATAACTGAAGAAAAACCACCGTCGATACATGCTTTACAAATTTCGAAATCTGCACCGTGGTCTAAGTGTAATGCTATAGGTACTGTAGTTGTAGCAAGAGCTGCTTCTACCAATTTGATAAGATAAGTTTGGTTAGCATATTTTCTTGCACCTGCTGATACTTGAAGAATGATAGGTGATCTTGTTTCTTCAGCAGCTTCTGCGATACCTTGCAAGATTTCCATGTTGTTAACATTGTAAGCACCAATAGCGTAACCACCAGCTAGGGCTTTACGGAACATTTCGCCTGTTCCAACTAATTTTCTTTCACTCATGTTAAGTGTCTCCTTTTTTCACTTTTCTCTGAAGCTTGTTTTAAAACTTCATCGAATTTTGTATTTTGTAATTACTAATATTCCGTATTTAAACAGGGACAAATTTCTAAAAATTCGTGTCTCCTTCTTTTAATACAAATGAGGTAAAACCTCAATACATGCTAAAAATACTACAAAGAAACTAATATGTAAACTTTTAAATTATTTAATATTACATGATATAATTATTTTATGATAGAACTATTGATTTTATTTGAGCTTTCAAAAAAAGTTTTGACAATGTATGGTGTCTCAAAGGAGATTCGTGCGGATTTTTCTGTACTTACAACTCCAAGTTACGGTACAATAAAACCGGCTCTTAACAGGCTTGAAAAAGGCGGATTTTTAAAGACTCAAAAAACAATGTCAGAAGGCGGCAGACCTTCTACGTATTATTCAATAACAAATGATGGCATAAAAGAGCTAAAAAGGCTTATTGTAGAACCGCCGCTTGAAAATCCAATTCAATTTTTACCTATGGCAAGAGTTAAATTGGCTTGTGCTGATGTTTTAGATGTTGAGGCACAAAGAAAAATGTTACGCGAACTCAGGGTTAAGGCAGAGAGCATAATCATTGATACGCAGAATCTGATGAGTACTAAAGAGCTGCAATTTTATCCCAAGATGGTTTTTGATAATTTAATCTGCGAATACAAAAATTTTGTTTCACTTTTGGAAGGATTTGAACATGCCTGCACTCGTGAGTGATGTTCTTGAAGGTTCAATTGCGGAAGAATTGGAAATTGAAGCAGGCGATATTCTTCTTTCAATAGATGGCGAGACGATGCAAGACATGATTGATTATAAGTTTATGTGCGCATCGGAGTTTTTAACCGTCGAAGTTCAGAAACAAAACGGTGAAATAGAAGAAATTGAGCTTGAAAAAGATTTTGATGAAGATTTAGGAATAGTATTTGAAAGTGCTGTTTTTGATAAGGTAAAACCTTGTCTAAATAATTGTATATTTTGCTTTGTCAATCAGCAGCCTGACGGGCTGAGAGATACTTTATACGTAAAAGACGATGATTATAGACTTTCTTATCTTCAAGGAACCTATATAACAACAACTAATTTAAAAGATAATGACAAAGAAAGAATTGCAAGGCTGCATCTGGGACCATTTTATATATCTGTGCATACTACAAATCCGGAACTTAGGGTAAAAATGCTAAGAAATCCAAATGCGGGGAAAATAATGGATAATTTGCGCTGGTTTAGGGATAACGAAATACCTTTTCACGCACAAATTGTCTTGTGTCCCGAGTATAATGACGGAAAAGAATTAGAAAGAACATTAAAGGATTTGTCGACACTTGGTGATGCACTTTTGTCAGTTGCAATTGTTCCTGTCGGCATAACCCAATTCAGAAGTGATATTGATTTAAAGACTGTTGATAGTGAAGTAGCAAAAAGAACAATAGAAATTTCTTCAAAGTATAAAAATGTTTACTGTTCGGATGAATTCTTTTTATTAAGCGGAATGGATATTCCAGCAAGTGAATATTACGGTAATTTTTCTCAGTTGGATGATGGGGTAGGTTCTTTGAGGACAATAATGGATGATTTTGACAGACTTAATCTCCCTGAAAAAATTGATAAGCATTTAAGCATATGTTTTGCATGTTCAGTAGCGGCACAAAAAGCATTTGATTATATTTCAGCAGGGTTAAATAAAATAAAAAATTTAAACTGCATAGTAAAACCTGTTAAATCGACATATTGGGGTAAAAATATAACAGTAGCGGGGCTTATTACATCCGAGGATTTGATTAATACAATAAAAGATGTTGATGCTGATTATATTGTAGTGCCCTCTATAATGCTAAAACCTTATACTAATCTGTTTCTTGACGGAAATTCTTTGGACTATGTAAAAGAAAAAACCGGTAAAAACATATTTGTTACAAAAAACAATTATTCTGTCTGCGAAGTTGTAGATTTAATTTGCGAAAATATCAGTTAGTCGGGTAATATACTGCAAGTTGTGCCTATTATTTAATAGAGGAGTATTAAATAACAGGAGGATTTGAAAAGTATGGTTACAGCATTACAAACAGACAAGATGACAGAAACTATAAGTGTAATAATTATAGAGGATTTTAAGCTCACAAGAGTTGGTTTGAGATGTGCACTAAATTCCAATGAAGATATAAATGTGGTTGCAGAAAGTGATAATGCACCAGACGGACTGGCATTAATTCAAAAACATACTCCTGATGTTGTACTCATGGATTTAGGGTTAGCCGGCATGAACGGTATTGAAGCAACAATTAAGGTTAGGGAAATGAATCCTAATATAAAAGTTATTGCCTTAACTTCACACGACAGAGAGGATGAAGTTATTGCAACACTATCTGCCGGTGCAATGGCATATTGTTTAAAAGATATTGACCCGACAAAACTCGCTGATGTCATAAGAGATGTAAGAAACGGTGTTTGCTGGCTCGATCCTGTTATTGCAAGAAGAACATTGGATGCTTTCCCAAAACAAGAAACGCTTGGTATTTTAAGCGATAAAAACTCTGAAGAAGGCAGAGTCCCTTTAACAGAACGCGAATATGAAGTGTTAAGACATTTAGTCGAAGGGAAGAGTAATACTGAAATTGCAAAAGAGCTGATAGTAAGTGTTCATACAGCAAAAGCTCATGTTTGTTCAATTCTTCAAAAGATGTGTGTGAACGACAGAGTTCAAGCAGCTGTAAAAGCAGTTAAAGAGGGATTGGTATAAAAACCTCCCTCTTATTCTTGCAACTGTCCTCTGTTTGTAGTATTTTTATAGTGCTGAAAATATAATAAAGAAAAGAGGATAAATAAATGAACACAACTATTGAAAAACAAGAAAACAATATCGTAAAAGTTGATATTGAAATACCTGCAAAAGATGCTGTGAATTACTACAACAACGCTGCAAAAAGATTAGCACAGTATGTTAATATTCCGGGCTTCAGAAAAGGAAAAGCACCGAGAAATGTTGTAGAGCAAAATATCGGCGAAGAAAGAATTAAGCACGAAGCATTGGAAAATGCTCTTCCAAAGATTTTTTCCGATGTAATTAAAGAAAACAATTTTGATGTTGTAGCTCAACCGTATGTTGAATCATACGATTATAAAATAGGCGAAGATCTTAAGATTACAGCAAAAATAGAACTTCGTCCGGAAGTAACATTAGGCAAATACAAAGGCTTAACAATTGAAGTCGAAGCATATAAGACTCCTGATGATGCTTTGCAAAAGTCTTTGGATAGTATGCTTCAACAACATGCAACTACAGTAGTTGTAACAGACAGAAAGACAAAATCAGACGATGTTATTGTATTTGATTTTGACGGCTATTCAAACGGTGAAAAGATTGAGCACGGAGATGCTAAAAACTTTACTTTGGATTTAGCTAATTCAAGCTTTATCCCAGGATTTGCAGAACAATTGGTAGACAGAACTTTGGGCGAAGATTTTGATATAGAAGTTAAATTCCCTGAAGAATACCACGAAAAGAAACTTGCAGGACAACCTGCAACATTCAAATGCAGAATAAATGAGATTAAAACAAAAGTTCTTCCGGAACTTAATGACGAGTTTGCTGCAAAAATCGGACCTTTTAAAACCGTTGATGACTTGAAAGCAGATATTCAGAAATATCTGGACACCCAAAAAGAAGATATTGACAGAATGAACTCTGAAAAAGCTGTATTTGAGAAAGTTACAGGCGATGCAAAAGTTGATATTCAGCAATCAATGATTGACAGAGAAGCGGATGAGCTAGTTGCCGAATACAGACAAAAACTTGAAGCACAAGGCTTTACATGGGAACAAGCCGTAGAAGCTCAAGGTTATGACAACATAATGAGTCAGTTGAAAGAAGATGCAGCTGTAAGAGTTAAAAATTCTCTTGTAATCGATAAAATCGCTAAAGAAGAAAATATTACAGTTTCTCAAGCAGATTTCACTGCAAAACTTGCTGAACTTAGCCAAATGTATCATATAGACCCTGCTACAATGGTTAAACAACTCTCCCAAACACCAGGGGTGTTCAATGCTCTCTCTCAACAAGCATTGAACGAGAAAGTTACAAAATTCTTGTCAGAGAATAATACAGTAAAACTAAAATAATGGTTGTAATAATAAAAAGAGGCGCGGTCAGAATGACCGCGCCTCTTTTGTTATTTATGTTACCCTTTTAGTTTAGGAAATTTTAACATACCGGGTTTTGTTCCTATATCAGAGACTCCGTTACAGTTCAGAAAAGCTGCTGCATTGCCGCCAGGAGTACCTTTTGCTTGACAGTATGCTTCTTGGAATGTTTGAACGTTTGCTCGTTTTAAACTGGCATTTGTTCCGTTTAAATTTTGTATAACTCTATCTGTCGTACCGTCATCAATAATTACAGGCAAAAGATCCATTCTGGTTGATAAATCAACATCTCCTCCGCTTGTCGGAATTAGCTCATTACTTCCTGACGGATCAAAGAATAGTCTTGTTGTTGCCAGACTGTTATTTGTCCTTGATTTTGGAGCCGGAACGGACATGGTTATCATAATAGCTCCGCCTTGTGATGCTGCAAAATGATACAATGTTCCGTTATTTGTGTGCACAGTGTTATTCGCAGGTGCCGCAGCATCGCGTCTGGCACCAAATGCTACGTCCACCTCTTTTGCCCAGTCACTGGCAGAAAATGTTTCGTAATCCATTTGTGAAGGGTCTGCCTCGGAGGGATTGGAATTGTTGTATTCAATATCTCCTATAGCATTGCTCAAAGTAACATATCCGTTGTGCCAGAATAGATTATAAGCTCTGGCAGATGATTTTTTTGTTATTGTAGCGCCCATAGCTGATATTATACCGATAATTACAATTACCAGAAGTAATTCTGCGATTGTAAATCCTCTTTTTAATAGACTCATTTATAATAGCTCCATCAGTTCTTTGTACGTATTTATTATATCACATTTTATTCCGATTTTTTCAGGTGTAACGTCCAAAACTGTTTTATTTTCTTTTATTGCATAAATTTTCTTGCCAAGCTTTGACATTTCTAAAACAGGGACAGAGCCCATTGCACTGTATGGCACAATTAAAAAATCAACGTCGTTTATTGATAAGATATCTTCTCTATCCTTATTCATAGAAATTGAGCCTGATGTAAGAATTAATGGTGCCTGATTGAGTCCTATTAATATGCAAGGTAAAAATGTCGGCGTTATATATTCGGCAGAAGCTCTCGGGTCAACTATTTCGGTCGAAATTTCAATGTTTTCAAACGCAGGCGCGTGAGCACAAGGGATTTTTAGCTCTTTTGATATATAGTGTGATATTATCGCTTCAACTCCGCCGACGGGGTCAACTCCAACACCGTTAGCGTAATCTACACCTTCGTCTTCCGGAAATTTAGCTACGATTGCGATAGCTTCAGCACCTTTTTTTATAAGCTTTTGGGCTGCATCTTTTATAGTGGCTAAATCGGCAACATTGCCCATAGATATTCCTGAGTTGTCAACAAAGAAATCCACTCCAACTTCTTTTTCCGTTATTTCGTAACCTATAATATCAATTCCATAAACTGTTTTTACTGCATTAATAGTGTTTATGTGCACATTCAAAACTCTTTGAGAGATAGATTTGTCAAATACGACCCCAATTTTGTTGTTTTTGGATGGAGAAAGCTCTATTTCTCCTTTGAAAAAAAAGTCAAGCGAGTATCCCTCTACATAGAGCATGTTATCGGTAATACCTGAAAAACAAGCAGCGTTAACAACATTCGGGTTAACAATCAGCCGGCATATTTTTGATATTTGCCTTGCCCAATAACTCGCATCGCCCGCAAATCCTCCAATAGAGGCTCCGATTCCTGTCGGTACAACAAAAGCTCCTGTTTTCATAAGTTCATTCTATCACGAATAAATTTTTCTTGACACCAAATTTTGTTCTTGTTACTATAGCTCTTGTGGTTAGTCCACAGCCGAAATAATATTAGGTTTTGATAATTTAATAGATTACAAATTATAAAGTTTGCGCTTGTAGCTCAGCAGGTAGAGCACTCCCCTTTTAAGGGATAGGTCGCGCGTTCGAATCGCGCCAAGCGCAGTTTTAATAAAATTGCTATAAAGGTGGTGAAAATATAAATGGCAGAAGTTAAAGTTGGCGAAAACGAAAGTATCGAAAGCGCACTTAGAAGATTCAAAAAGAAAATTCAAAAAGCAGGAATCTTATCTGAAGTTAAAAAACGCGAAAGATATGAAAAACCAAGCGTAAAGAGAAAACGTAAATCAGAAGCAGCTCGCAAACGCAAGGTATAATAAAGTATATAAAAAGCGGC
>CACZPB010000039.1 GCA_902782905.1 uncultured bacterium | reverse complement strand
TATGCCGATGTGATGGAATTGGTAGACGTGCCAGACTCAAAATCTGGTGTAGGCAACTACGTGTCGGTTCGACCCCGACCATCGGCATTTTATATAAAAAAACGGATTATATCCGTTTTTTTTTGTTTTTTTATAACAAAGTGTGTAGTTTGTAGACATTATCTACTTACTTGCTATGTTTAATTGAAATCAAATAAACTTTTTATATGAATATTTAATGCATTTGATATTTTTATTAAAGTTTTTAAACCTGGTTTATTTATATTTACTTCAATTTTACCCAAATAATCTAAACTGATACCACATTTTTCAGCCAATTTTTCTTGTGTTAAATTAGCTTTTTCACGTAAATATTTTATTCGTTTTCCTAATAATTTATAAATTTCATCGTCATTCATTTGACAATTTTACTGGATATGATAACATATTTTTACTGGAATATATCCAGTAGGAATTAATATGAATTTTTTCTTAAAAACAATTTTAATCGCTGTTCTCGCCATTATTTCGATATTTGCACAAGTATATTCAATAAAAAAATATACATTAGACAAAGACTATATAATGCAAGTAGATGAAAGATGCACTTCTACTGTAAATATTCCCAAATATAAAAAGCTAATTTGGGCAATATCAAGATAGTAAAAGTATGATATATTAAAATTTGTCTGACTATAAAAGATTGTTTCTAAATTAATATAAATATGTTAATAATAAAATCCCTTAAAATATCTTAATATTTGAAATAGTTGACATCTTAAGTTATGATTATATTGGGTAGTTATCCGTGGGGAGAAGATGGAAAATAACTATTTTGCATTGTTAGCTAATGATATGAAGAAGTTATGGAGCGGTTTAGACGGCGCTCAAAAGCTTGGTATGCTTGTTTTGATAGTTGTTACTATTATTGCGGCAACATTTTTCTTATCAAAAGCAATGGAACCTGATTGGGTTGTACTTTATTCTGATTTAAATGAAGTTGATGCTATAAGTATTGTCGAAGGCATGAAGAAAAACGGTTATCGCTATAAAGTTTCAGAAGACCATAAATCAATATTGGTACCTTCAAGTGTTAGAGACGAAATGAGAGTTTTTGTCGCAGAAAACGATTTGATTAAAAATGAAGCAAACGGATTTGAGCTTTTGGATGACATGCAGCTCGGTTCAACAGATTTTAAAAACAAGCTTACTAAACAGAGAATTTTTCAAGGCGAACTTACTC
This sequence comes from uncultured bacterium, assembly GCA_902782905.1. Taxonomy (GTDB): domain Bacteria; phylum Cyanobacteriota; class Vampirovibrionia; order Gastranaerophilales; family Gastranaerophilaceae; genus CAG-196. The sequence goes on along the minus strand of CACZPB010000039.1, from coordinate 4,568 downwards.
GTTCTATAGAAAAAATACAAGGTGTAAAATATGCACGGGTTCAGCTTGCGGAACCGGAACGTTCAATATTTGAAGATAGTGATGCAAAACCGAGTGCGTCAGTAGTTTTGGTATTGGAACCGGGGTATAAAATAAAAAGCTCTCAAGTAAAAGCTATTAAAAATTTGGTAGCTTATTCAGTTCCCAGAATGACGCCTGAGCAAGTATTTATTACAGACCAAAAAGGTAATACATTATCGGATGAAACATCAAAAAATTCTACCGATATGGAAAGTTTTAAATCTAATTTGGAAAAAGAAACAGCAAAAAAAGTTTCGGATGTTTTAGAAAAAATAGTAGGAAAAGGAAATGTTTCTGTTCAAGTTAATGCGGATATAGATTTTAATTCAGCAAAATCAACTATTGAAAGTTATATACCGCTAAATGATGAAAAAGGTGTCGGCGTAGTGACAAGTTCTCAAACAGAAGTTGAAACTTATGAAAATCCGAATAATACTCAAACCACAACTTCTACCACAACTACAAATTTAACGCCGCCTGTAATTGGAACAAATAGAAACTTAAATTACTCAAAGCAAAAAACAGCAGTAAACTACAGTGTTTCAAAAGAGGTTAAACAAGTTGTTTATGCTCCAGGGTCAGTAAAGAGATTATCAATAGCTGTTGCGATTAATAAAGTATTAACAGATGCTGAAAAAGACGAAGTTAAGAATCTTGTTCAATCAGCTTCAGGTGTTGATTATTCAAGAGGTGATGTAATTTCTGTTTCAGGATTACAGTTTGAAGGCGCAACTATTGATAAACAAAGTCAAGATGATTTTACAAAACAATATCAACAAGAACAAATGTTCTACTTCATATCATCTTCTGTAATTCCGCTTATTGTAATACTTATTTTGGGAGGTTTTGCACTGTATATTCTTAAAAACTTTATATCAAAAATGCCAACTCCAAAAAAAGTTGAGCGAGTAATTCAAGAAGAAGTGCAGGAAAATCAACCTGAAGAAGTGGAACAAGAAGAACTTCCAAAAATAGAAATAAATAAAAAAGAAATAAGATCACAGAAAGATCAAAACATTAATGAACTAAATGATGCAGTAATGGCAGCACCTGAAGAAGCCGCAAAATTATTAACATCATTTATTAGAGAGTAAGAAAGGAAAAAAGAGTAAATAATAAAAATTAAGTAAATGAGAAAAAATTTAAAAACCACTTGTTCACTTAATCACTTATTCACTTAATCACTTTAAAAATGGGCATAGAAGAAATAAAAAAAGCAAAAGAAGAGGCAAAAAAGGTTATTACGCGACCAAGCCAAAAGGTCGCAGCACTTCTTATTGCACTTGGTCCTACAACTGCATCTGAAATTTTAAAAAATATAAAAGACGAAGATTTGTTGGAACAAATAACTCTCGATATTGCAAATTTGGGTAAAGTATCAGATGAAGACTTAAATGAAGTTTTGAATGAATTTAAGACGGTATTTCAGGCAAAAAACTTTGTAGCATCAGGTGGTATGCAATATGCAAAACAATTATTATCGCAAGCTTATGGTGATGTAGAGGCTCAGAAAATGTTAGAGAAAGTTAACTCAATGGTTAACACTAATCCGTTTTATTTTCTAAACGAAGCAGATCCTTCTCAGCTTGCAAACACATTTGCATCAGAGAACCCGCAGCTTTTAGCATTAATACTAGCTTATATAAGACCTGAACTTGCAGCACAGGTTTTGGCATTTTTACCTCAAGATGTTCAAGCAATAGTATCAATGAAAATAGCTGATATGACACCCACAAACCCTGAAATATTATCAACAATTGAAGATATTGTACAAAGGAAGTTCTCAGCACTTCTTGTGAACGATTTTTCAAATGCAGGCGGTGTAGAAGCACTGGCAAATATCTTAAACTGCTGTGACAGAGGAACAGAAAAGAATATTATGGAATGGCTTGATATTGAAAATCAAGAAATGGCACAGGAAGTAAGAGACTTGATGTTCGTATTTGAAGATATTATTATTCTCGACGATAGAGCTATTCAAAGACTTCTTAGAGAAATTGATACTAAACAACTTGCAACAGCTCTTAAAGGTACAAAAGAAGAAATTAAAGATAAAATATTTAAAAACATGTCAGAGAGAGCAAGGCAAATGCTTCTTGATGATATGGAATATCTCGGACCTGTCAGAGCAAAAGAAGTTCAAGATGCTCAAACTGCCGTTGTTAATTCAATAAGAACTCTTGAAGCTACCGGTGAAATTACTATTACGCGTGCAAGTGTTGAGGATGAATTAATTGAGTAGTAACAGAATAAAAAGTCAAAAAATCCAAATGGGTGACAGTTATGTTCTGCCAATAGAACAATCAAAAGTTACTGTTTCTCAGGCAAAAGTTCAACAAATGCTGGCTGAAACTGATGTTAAGGCTCAGCAAATCGTTTCCGCCGCAGAAAATAAATCGGAAATAATTACTCAAACTGCAAACAATGAAGCTACGCGTATTATTGAAGAAGCCAGAAAAAAAGCAGAAAGAGAGTATGAAACAATAAAAGAACAAGCTTATCAAGAAGGATTTCAAAAAGGCGAACAGGATGGATTTGAAAAATTTCAGCAGGATGCCGAAGAAGGTTTAAAATCTATGGAAACCTTAGCAAATGCTGCTTTTGATATGAAAAAAAATATTATTGACTCTGCAACACGTGATATTGTTGATTTAGTAAATGTTATTGCAGAAAAAGTTTGTCAACAACAATTTGATGAAAAAGTTTTGGAAAAAATCACTCTTGCTGCAATAAAAGAGCTTAAAGACAAAGAAAATATTACTATTATTATAAGTCCGGAGCTTGTTGATAATATCAATAATTTAACAAAAACATTTAGGGAAGAAATTCCAAAAATACAAACAATAAAGATATTGGAGGATAACTCTCTTTCGGCAGACGGTGTAATTATTGAAACGCCGGATTTAAGAGTAGATTCGAGAGTTTCGGTTCAGATTGCGGAAATAGCGCGTCAAATGCTTACGGGGGCGGATGATGAGCTGGAACAAGAATAAGTATTTAGATATTATAAATAATACCAAAACGATTAAAGAAATTGGAAAAATAACAGAAATAATCGGTTTAACTATAGAATCTGACGGTCCAAAATCTTCAATAGGTGATTTGTGCTATATTTATAACAACTATGGTGATAAACCAATTATGGCAGAAGTTGTTGGTTTTAAGCGTGATAAAATTCTTCTTATGCCTCTAGCTTCACCTGACGGAATAAACCCTGGGGCGCTTGTTGTTAATACAGGCGGAGCAATGAAAGTTGGAGTTGGAAACCAGCTTATAGGAAGGGTTTTGGACGGATTAGGTAATCCTATTGATACATTGGGAGAAATCAGGTGTAATGAATTTCGCTCAACAAGAGCAGATGCCATAAATCCTTTAAAAAGAAAAAGAATTTCCGAACCACTTTCTCTTGGGATTCGCTCCATTGATGGGTTTATAACAGTCGGGAAAGGTCAAAGACTTGGTATTTTTGCAGGTTCTGGTGTCGGAAAAAGTACAACAATCGGTATGATGGCAAAAAATACTTCTGCTGACTTAAACGTAATCGCTTTAATTGGTGAGCGTGGTCGTGAGGTTAAGGAATTTATTGAAGAAATTCTTGGTGCTGAGGGTATGAAGCGTTCAATAGTAATTGCTGCGACTTCTGAACAGCCGTCACTGGTAAAAATAAAAGCTGCATTTGTTGCAACTACGATTGCCGAATATTTTCGCGATAGAGGAATGGATGTTCTTTTTATGCTTGATAGTGTTACACGTATTGCAATGGCGCAGAGAGAAGTCGGACTTGCAATTGGCGAACCTCCTGCAACAAGAGGTTATACTCCATCAGTCTTTGCAATAATGCCAAAGCTTATGGAAAGAGCGGGAACAAACGAATTTGGAACAATCACAGGGCTTTATACGGTTCTTGTTGAAGGTGATGACTTCAATGAACCTATTTCTGATACTGCAAGAAGTATTTTGGACGGTCATATTATGCTCTCAAGAGATTTGGCACATAAAAACCATTATCCTGCGGTTGATGTTTTACAATCTCTTAGTCGTGTTATGGGTGATGTTACAACATCTGAACACAGAGCTGCGGCGGGGGCTCTTAGAAATCTTTTGGCGGTTTACAGAAAAAATGAAGACTTAATCAATATAGGTGCTTACGTCAAAGGCTCTGATCCTGCTTGTGATAAAGCAATAGCTATGATGGGTGATATAGATAAATTTTTGTTGCAATCTACTAAAGACAAATTTGATTATGAAGAAACTGTTAACAGTCTTATTCAGCTGGGTCAGTTGGCTGGCGGAAATTAGTTCTGTTATTATTGATTTGTAAAAAATAATATTATGTAATTGTTTTACGCATCAAAAAATATATTTTGGTGTGTAAGTTCAACTATACTGTGATTATTTTGTTTATCACGTTTAATTGTCTCCTTCTATTTTCTTTCTCTCTTTTGTTGCGAAGAAAAGAGAGAAAGAAAACAGAAGCAAAAAGAAAGAGAGAAACACGCGACCGAATG
>CACZPB010000038.1 GCA_902782905.1 uncultured bacterium | reverse complement strand
TAATAAACAATTTTAGATCTTTTTCCAAAAGAAAAAAAATAAAAGCAATTAAAAGGCATATAGAAAAAAATATATTCCAAATTATATATATCATTACAGCTTTGCATTCAAAATTATCGCTAATATTAATAAATATATCCATTATTGATGGATAAAAAAGTGGTATTGAAAATAAAATGGTTGCAATAATGCAACTAAACGCAAATACATTGTAACTATATAAGTGATTTAATTTATCTGTTTTTTCAAAAAAGTTCATAAACATATATTAAAACAAAGAAAGGAAAATTCAATTATGACAAATTATAAATTACACAACGACTGCAAAGTTTTATCCGGATATGTATACAAAGACAATAAACCAAAAGTTATTGATGGTTGGGAATATTATCGTTCTGCACAAGGTGTTAATGGATTTTATTCAGAAATTTATAAAAAGGGAAATGACATAATGATTGTATTCAAAGGTACTGATACTGAAAGAGGTAAAAAAGAATTGGCAAAAGATGCCGATGACGATATTATAATGTCTACTGTTAAATTATTGCCAGGACAATTAAAAAATGCAAGAAGTGTATACAATGATTACCGCAGAATGTATCCGAATGCAAATATAATTTTAACAGGTCATTCATTAGGTGGAAGTATTGCTCAAGCTCTTGGAGCAGAAACAGGTGCTGAAACTGTAACTTTTTCAGCATATGGCATCGGAAATACATATAGTCCAACGTTTAAATATCATGATAATATTACTAATTATGGTAATGCTCAAGACGGAATATTTGTGTCTAATATAGATTATCAAATAGGTAAAACTGTTATTTTGAATAGTAATGCTAGAGAAGGTGATAATTTTGAAACAGGAATTCATAAGTTTAACAAATCTCCTCACTTATTACAAAATTTTGGAGATTTATCACAAGGTGTAGAATATAAAAAAGAAATTTTTGAAGATGAAAATGCGCCATTATTTAAGATAGGCGTTGAATATAATGATTATAATTATGATTTAGACGAAATTCTTAATACAAAGAATAGGGTTTTGTATCAAGGAGAGTTAAACCTAAAAGATTTGGAAGAAGGTACACCTTTGTATGATTTATACATAGATAACATTGTTGATAAAAATCCTATGCCGACGAAAAAAGAGGTTGATAAGCGGACAAGAATTGGTGAACTGATTTATGTTGAAGAATATACTCGTTCGGATGGTACAAAAGTCTCCGGATATTATAGAGCATACCCGAGAAAATAATGAACTTAAAAGAAAGATTAAGTAAATAGCAAAATACAAAGTAGGGTAGACTTCAGTTTACCACTATTTTTCGGTTGACTTTAGTCAACCCTGCTTGGTGTTAGTAAATAAGGTGCAATTATTTGCACCTTATTTTTGTGCGCAATCTCGCGTGATTAAACTTTACAGAAAGGAGGCTTTATATGGAGTCTTATAAAGGTTTCATAAAATTATTCAGAACCATTCTCGACTGGGAGTGGTTTTGTGATGTTAATGCGTGTCATCTTTTTATTTATTGTCTTTTAAAAGCCAACTTTCAAGACAAAGTTTGGCGGGGCAAAAAAATAGAGCGAGGAACGTTTATTACAAGCTATAACACAATTAGCGAAGAGACCGGTCTTTCGAGGCAGAACATTAAGACTGCGCTAAAAAAATTGACAAAATTGATAACACACAAATCTACAAACCGAAACACAATTATATCAATAAAAAACTACGATAATTATTGCGGCCCTAATACGCAAACTAACTCACAAACTAACCAACAGCTAACTACTACTAAGAATGTTAAGAAGAATATAAAAGAAACTCTCTCTTTAGACAAAATAACTAATTCTCAGAGAGAAATTTTGAAAAAATATCTTTTGAGGCAGAAGCGCAAGCCGGATAATCTTAACGCATATATTAGCACTCTTATCAAAAACGGTGATTGGAGACAAATTGTAGAACAGGAAACATTAAGAGAAAAAAGAATTTCCGAAAAGAAAAAAAACAATGTTTCACAAGAGCAAACTCTTATTTCAGAAGATGAAGATAAAAAAATCAGGGAAATTCAAAAACAAATTGCACAAATGTTTAAAAATAAGCCTTAAGCAATCTTAAAAGGTTAATTAGTATACACAATTTAGCTAAATTTAGTAAACCGAGATTTTATCTCAGAAAGGATTTTTTTTATGGAACAAAATCAATTTGAAGAACAAAATGCTCAAAACATTGAGCCGGCAGCAGATGCCGAAAACTCAAATCAGGAGCAAAATGTCGAGCAAGAAACTCAAATCCGAAATGACGGACAATCTCCTGACCCGTCAGAGCTTATTTTGGGCAAATTCAAATCTGCTGAAGATTTGACAAAAGCTTATCAAGAGCTTCAAAAACTTCAGGGAAGCCAGTCTGCCGAGCTTGGCGAATTAAGGCAGAATTCAAGAATGCTCAAAAGCATTACCGATGCCTACAACAAGCAAAACCAAATTATGTACTCTGAAAAAGAATTAAGAGAAGCCGCAAACAAATACAGTACATATTTTGAAGACCCTTCCTTCAGGCAGCTTTTCGGAAACGCATATCTTGCACTCGGTTCTAACCTTGATTTAGACAGGTTTATAACTCTTATGGAAGGTTACGTTTCTTCCCGTATCTTCGCTCACGACAAGTCAAAAGCTAAAGAAGCCGAGACAAAAAAGGCTATAGAGAGTCTGAAGTTTGACAAAAACAAAACCACCCTCTCTCAAAAGCCTTCCGATAAGAGAGTTGAGGATATGAACCCGAAAGAGTACGAAGAATTCTTGCGAAGATTGATTTAACTAAAAAAGAAAGGAAAAATTATGACAACAGCAAAACAAATGATTATGGATGCGTTCAACAAAAATTTTCAGGAACGCTTATTTAATGAAACAGTAGTGGGAAAACTGGCTCACGCAGAGTTCAAAAACAATGTTCAAAAAGGTGACGAAGTTGATGTTACGATGCCTGGGATGCTGACTCTGTTTGATTATGACGGAGGAGATTTGCCGACAGCAGAGACTGCTACAATTTCTTCTTGCAAAGTTAAGTTAGATAAAGGTAAAGCATTCCACTTTGAGCTTTCAAAAAT
>CACZPB010000037.1 GCA_902782905.1 uncultured bacterium | reverse complement strand
GCCCAAGTATAAGTTTTTATAACCTCTTTGTATTCAGGATTCAAACGATTTGAAACAAGCGCCTTATTCTTCTTGCCCCTTGCAATTCTGTGTGCCATAAGAACAGCCTCAGCACAAGCAGAACCGCCATCATACATAGAGGCGTTTGCAATATCCATCCCTGTAATCCTTGATATCATAGTTTGGTATTCATATATTATCTGCAAAGTCCCCTGCGATATTTCTGGCTGATACGGAGTATATGCGGTTAAAAACTCAAACCTCTGAGCCACATAATTGACAGCAGCGGGAATAAATTTGTTATAAACTCCGCCGCCCAAAAAATTTATATATTCCGTCTTATTCTTATGCGCAAGTGCCTTAACCCGCTTTTGAGTTTCCATCTCGCTTAGAGGAGAAGACATTTTAAAATCCTCAAACCCGACAGGAATTTGTTTGAATAAATCTTCAATGGACGAACAATTAATATCCTCAAGCATTTTAGCTCGAGTTTCATCTGTGTGTGCTAAAAAATTTTTCATTACGCAATTTCTTCTTTATAATCTGAATAATCCAACAAATCAGCAAATTCGACCTGATCTGCACCTGTTTCAATCTTTATAAACCACTTGTTTTCATAATTTTCATCATTTAACAGCTCAGGACTGTCAACAATTTCTTCATTAATCTCAACAACTTTGCCTGAAATCGGCATATAAATTTCAGAAGCTGCCTTAACAGATTCAATTGTCGCAAAAACTTCGTTCTTAGCAAATTCACTTCCAACTTCTGGAAGTTCAACAAATACGATATCTCCAAGCTGGTCAATTGCATAATCGGTAATCCCGACTTCATAATTTCCGTCTTTTTCTAAAACGTATTCGTGAGTTTTTGTGCAAAGCATGTTTTCGTCCATTCAGTTATTCTCCTATATCCTAATTTAAACTTTATTTCTTTTCTTTATAAACGGGCGTTCTACAATTTCGGCATCGTGTAACTTTTCCCTTATCATAATTTGAATTTTAGAGCCTACAGTCAATTTGTCAAGAGGGCAAATGCTTTTTGTAATATAAGCTAATCCTATATTATCACCCCTCGTTGGAGAAACTCCGCCTGAAGTAACAATGCCCGATTTTACACCTTCAACATATACCTCGTATTCGTGCCTTGCAATTGATTTATCAAGCATCTTAAAGCCGACTAGTTTCTTTCTGCCGCCGTTTTTAATCTGTTCCATTATAACGTTTTTCCCATTATAATCTTCCTCTTTCGTTTTATCAACTGACCAAGATAATCCTGCTTCCACAGGAGTTGTGTTTTCTGTCAAATCATTACCGTATAAAGGCATTGAAGCTTCAAGTCTCAAAGTATCACGTGCGCCCAGTCCAATCGGTTTTACACCAAACTCACGTCCTGCATCAAGCAGCTTATCCCAGATTTTTTCGGCAAATTCATTTTTAAGAATTATCTCAACGCCATCTTCTCCTGTATACCCCGTCCTTGAAATCCAAAGTTCTGTATCACAAAAAACTGATTTTTTTATAGAGAAAAACGGGGGTAAATCATTTGCTCCAAGTTTTTTCATTAAATCCAATGCTTTTGGGCCCTGCACCGCTATCATTGAGTAGTTGTGGGACTCATTAACAATTTCTGCATCAAATCCGATTTTATTAAGTGACATCCAGTTTATATCCTCATCAACTCTGGAAGCGTTTGCTATAATCAAATATTTGTTATCTTCAAGCTTATATATAATCAAATCATCAATAAGTCCGCCGGATTTATTGGGAAGCTGGCAATAAACAGCTCTTGAGTCAGAAAGTTTTGCAAGATTTTGCGGCACAAGTTTGTTCAAAAATTTTAGTGCATCCCTACCCTTAACAATAACTTCACCCATATGTGAAACGTCAAAAATACCCACATTTTCTCTTACTGTTTTATGTTCATCAATGATAGATGTATACTGCACAGGCATATCCCAGCCGGCAAAGTCTACCATCTTAGCTCCCAATGCGACATGTTTGTCGTGTAAAAAAGTTTGTTTTGTCATAATATACTCCTATAAAAATATTGTCTTAGTAAAAGTATATTCTGTCAATATGTAAACAAAT
>CACZPB010000036.1 GCA_902782905.1 uncultured bacterium | reverse complement strand
TCGACACCTCAAGATTTACCTAATTTTGAAAAACTTTTAGGTGACGGAAAACAGTTTGGAGTCAAGTTTTCATATAAAGTTCAGCCATCACCTGACGGGCTTGCGCAAGCTTTTATTTTAGGCGAGGAATTTATTGCGGGTGATTGTGCTACTCTGATACTCGGGGATAATATTTTCTACGGAACAGGTTTTTCCGCTACGTTAAAGAATGCGGTAGAAACAGCAGAAAATAACGGCGGAGCAACTGTATTCGGATATCAGGTAAAAGACCCTGAAAGATTCGGAGTTGTTGAATTCGACGAAAACGGTAGGGCGGTTTCCTTGGAAGAAAAACCAAAAGAGCCGAAATCAGATTATGCAGTTACGGGGCTTTATATTTACGATAATAAAGTCGTAGAGTATGCAAAAAAAATAAAACCATCTGCCAGAGGCGAACTAGAAATAACAGATTTGAATAAAATTTATTTAGAAAATAATAAGTTGAATGTAAAAACTCTGGGGCGTGGTTTTGCTTGGTTAGATACCGGAACGCACAAATCCTTAATAGGCGCAAGCTCCTATGTTCAAACAATAGAAGAGAATCAGGGAATAAAGATTGCGTGCTTAGAAGAAGTTGCATTCAGAATGGGATTCTTATCTAAGGAAGAAATTTTAAAATATTGTAAAAAGTATAAAGGTAACGAGTATTATAATTACGTAAGAGCATTGAAATGAAAAGACGAATAAGTATATTAGGTTCTACAGGCTCAATCGGAAGACAAGCGCTTGAGGTTATAGAAAAATTAGAAGATAAATTTGAAATAATAGCGCTCGCAGCGGGCGGAAATACGGATTTGTTAAACGAACAAATCAAAAAATTTAAGCCTAAATTTGCGTACGCTTCAAAGCCTGAAAATATAGAAGGTGCAGAGTATGTTTCTATGGAGGAAATATGCTCAAACAGGGATAATGATATAATTCTTGTCGCAGTATCCGGCAGAGTCGGTTTGAGACCAACAATAACGGCTATTAATAACGGAATAGATATTGCGCTTGCAAATAAAGAGACTCTTGTTATGGCAGGAGATATTGTAATGCCTTTAGCAAAAGAGAAAGGTGTAAAAATAATTCCTGTAGATAGTGAACATTGCGCAATTCATCAATGTATAAAAGATATAGCGCAAGTCGACAGACTCATAATTACTGCTTCAGGCGGACCATTTTTAAGAAAAACCGTCGAAGATATGAAGAATGCGACTGTTCAAGAGGCACTTGCACATCCGAGATGGAATATGGGCAAAAAGATTACAGTAGATAGTGCAACTCTTATGAATAAAGGGCTTGAAGTCATTGAGGCTCATCATTTATTCGGAATGGACTATGATAGGATAAAAGTTGTTGTACACCCTCAAAGTGTTGTGCATTCTGCTATTGAATATGTTGACGGAAGCGTAATTGCTCAACTTGGGCTTCCGAGCATGCATATTCCTATTCAGTATGCAATTACTTATCCTGAGAGATTTGAAGGTATAAAATCAAGAAGTTTCAGTTTTTCAGAAATTGCAAGGCTCGATTTTGAAGAACCTGATTGGGATAAATTTAAGGCGCTAGATCTTGCTATAGAAGCCGGAAAAATCGGAGGCTCCGCTACAGTTTGTCTAAATGCGGCAAATGAAGAAGCTGTTTTTGCTTTCTTAGACGGAAGAATTAAACTCTTTGATATAGTTCATACAGTAGAAGATATGATGTCAAAACATGTTGTTGTAAAAAATCCTACGCTTGACGAAATCTTTGACATAGACAACGAAATCAGAGCAAAAACCAAAGAATTATTTTTGAATTTTGTATAAGGTAAAAAGTATATGACAAAAATCCCGCTTTCTAATTTTAGAAGCGGGATTTTGTTATTTGTTTTATCTATATGCTTATTAAACCATTTCCATTACTTTGTGAGCATTTCTTTCTGCAATTTCTACAAGACTTCTTGAAACTGCAATCATAGAAATTTCTGAATCAAGTTTATTTACGCAAGAACCGCATCCGATAGCAGAAGCGCCTGCAGCAAAAGCTAAAGCAGCTGTAGTCGGGTTGATACCTGTAGCTGTCATAATCGGTAATTCAATGTTTCTTGAGAGCTCTATTGTGTTAGAAATAGTAAGTTCAGCTCTTTCTAAAAGACCTCTTGCACCATTTGAAGGAGCTTCGTTTGAAAAATGTCCTTCAGTTTGAATAAGGTCAACGCCCAACATTTCTAATTCTCTTGCAAGTTTTATTTGCTCGCTCATTTCAAGCTCCCCAGGAATTGTTACACAGAAGAAAGTATCTTCAATAAGCTCTTTTGTTCTTTTAGCTAAGCTAAGAACTTGAGAAGCTGAGAAGGTCATTCCTTTTTTGTATAAAGCATCAAAGTTTCCGAGTTCAACTGCGTCAGCGCCGAGAACAACTGCGTGTGCAAGTTCTTCAGGTTCAATTGATGAAACAAACAAAGGCAATTCAGTCATGCTTCTTGCCATAGATATAATTTCAGGGTTAGCGCAAATATCAATAGCGCTTGCACCGGAATTAGATGCAGCCATAACAACTTTTTTAACACTTTCTGCATCAAAATTGTCTATACCTGCGATAATTTTTACAGCTCTTTTTTCTTCTAAAGCTCTTTTAAAACTTTCAATTCTTGACATAATTTTCTCCTTTTTGTCGATTGTGAAAACTTGTTTTTCAATTCTTGTGTAGATTATACATTAAAATCTTGTAGTGCGCAATAATATTCTAAAAGTGAATGATTGAATAAGTGAATAACTAAATGACTGGTAATAAAATTTCTAATGTATAAAAAGAGGTATGCTTATGTTAAAAAAAATATTATTAATCTGTTTTTTATCTGTTTCTATGCCTGTTTTTGCCTTTAATATCGGTCAAAAAAGTATTTCTGAAATATATGACAAAATTAGTCCGGCAATAGTTTCAATTGATTCTCAACTCTCAGACGGAATTTCTTGCGGTACAGGGTGTATTATTGATGAAGACGGAACAATACTTACAAGCGCTCATGTGTTAGACGGCGGCAGTGATATCATTGTTACAATGAACAGTGGAGAAGATTATAAGGCAAAAGTGATTAAGCGATTTGGAGAGAAAAAAGACGTAGCTCTAATAAAAATTAGTGTCACTCAAAAACTTACAACCGTTAAACTTGGCAACTCTGAAAATTTAAAAGTAGGTGATAGTGTGCTTGCAATAGGGAATCCGTTCGGATTTACCGGAACTTTAACAAAAGGTATTATATCAAGAATCGATTATTCGAAAAACAGAATTCAGACCGACGCCGCCATAAATCCCGGCTCATCAGGTGGTCCTCTGTTGAATATGAAGGGAGAAATTATCGGTATAAATCAAGCTATTTATAATCCAGACAATAATATTTCAAACATAGGAATAGGATTTGCAATTCCAGTCAATACAGTAAGAGAGTATTTGGTAAGCAATGATTTTGAAAAAAAGTAAGTTTACAATTCTGAAAGAAATATTATAATATTAAGTATGCGAATAATATTATCAATACTGCTTACTTTTTTATCTACTCTTGTCTTTGCTTCAGAAGTAAATTTGAGAGATTATGATGAATTTGATATTCCGACAGGAACTCATATTCCTGTAATATCGTTGCAGGAGTTTTCAACAGCATACTGTGAAGAAGGAGATAAAGTTAGTTTTCTGACAACATCCGATATTTTTATGTATGATAAAAATGTAATTCCTGAAGGTACAAAAATTACAGGGTATATTGATAAAAAAAATGAACCTGTAATCGGTACACATGCCGCAATGCGCGTGTTTTTGAATAAAATGTATTTAAAAGACGGGCATGAAGTCCCGATAAAAGGTTATATATATTCTGCAAATGATAATATAATAGGCGGTGGGTTGACTCAGCCCGAGAAGTATATAAAAATACCTCACTATCAAAGATGGGTCATGTTTAGGGCAATGAGCGTCACAAGATGTGTCCCTGGACCTACAAGGAAAATGGGAGAACATGTCACAATTTCTTCCGGCGCTAACTTAATTGTGGTTCTGACTTCTCCTATCCATATGACGCATACTGTTATATACTAAGCTCTTTTACAAAAAAAAAGTTTGTCACTTTGTTGGTGGCAAACATTAAATAAACACGAGGATATTAAGAGAGAAAATTATTTTTTGATGTTCAGTACAAGTTAACTTTACATCTTATTTTTACTTATCTTTTAGCGCCTTTTCCTTTTGACTTACATATATATAAAGTGATTTATTTAAAAAGAATTGCCTTTTTTTATTAAAAATATTCAAAATTGTAACAAAGCTTAAAACATTATGAATAAAGGATTTAAGGTGTATATATTGTATATATATTAAACCATAGTTCCTTTAGTTAATCGCTTATTTGTTTACCTTTACAGAAAAAATTTTTTTATGCTACAATGGTTATATGGGGAATGTTATAAAGGGTTAGAGGAGAAAGATTTTGAGTCAACAAAATATATTTTCAGACGGTAAAATTGTTCCTGTAAATATCAGGGATGAGATGAAAAAATGTTATATAGACTACGCAATGTCAGTTATAGTTGGACGTGCGCTTCCTGATGTAAGAGACGGATTGAAGCCTGTTCACAGACGTATTTTGTATGCTATGAATGAGTTGGGCATGACGCCTGATAAACCGTTTAAAAAGTGCGCCAGAATTGTTGGTGAAGTATTAGGTAAATACCACCCGCACGGTGATAGCTCCGTATATGAAGCGCTTGTTCGTTTGGCTCAAGATTTTAATACAAGATATCTTTGTGTAGACGGGCATGGTAACTTTGGATCAGTTGATGGTGACGGTGCTGCAGCGATGCGTTATACAGAAGCCAGAATGCATAAGATTACAACATCTATGCTTGCTGATATTGATTGTGAGACAGTCGATTTTGAACCAAACTTCGACGGTTCGTTAGAAGAGCCTTCTGTTCTACCTGTAAGACTTCCGATGCTCTTATTGAACGGTTCTTCTGGTATTGCAGTTGGTATGGCAACAAATGTTCCTCCGCACAACTTGAGAGAAGTTGTTGACGGTACCATTGCTTTAATAGACAATCCGCAGATTACAATTCCTGAACTTATGGAATATATAAAAGGGCCAGATTTCCCAACTGCGGCAACTATCGTAGGACTTAATGATATTAAACAGGCTTATGAAACAGGTAGAGGCTCAATTAAAATGCAAGCCGTTTCTACATTTGAAGAAATTTCAGGTGGTGCAGGCAGACAATCAAGAACTGCAATTGTTATCACAGAAATTCCATATCAAGTTAATAAATCTGATTTAATTTTAAAAATTGCAGATTTAGTTAAAGAACAAAGAATAACAGGTATTTCTGATATTCGTGATGAATCAGACCGTGAAGGTATGAGAATTGTTATTGAATTAAAACGTGATGCAAAACCCGATGTTGTTAGAAATAATTTATATAAACAAACCGCACTGTTGACAAGTTTCGGTTT
>CACZPB010000035.1 GCA_902782905.1 uncultured bacterium | reverse complement strand
AACAGCAAGTCTTTGAGAAAGAATAAGTTTGTTTTTCTTAGGATCAGCTTCAAGAACTTTAACTTCGATTTTTGTATCAACAAGACCATCGAAAGGAGTTCCTGTTCTAAGTTGAGATGATGGAATAAATCCCTTCAAGTCAGCGATATCAACTAAAACACCGCCCTTAACCGTAGATACAACTTTTGCAAGAATAGTGTCACCTTGGATTTTAGCGTCATTAAGTTGAGCCCAAGCTTGCGCATAAGCAATTCTCTTGAGAGATAATTGCATAGCATCATCATTGTTTTCTTCTTTTAGAACGTAGAATTCTCTGATGTCGCCTACTTCTAAGTCTTCTGCATCACTTGAAAGTTCTCTGTTCGGAAGAAATGCTTCCATTTTTGCGCCCTTAACGCTTACCAAATAACCTTCGTTTTCTTTTTTAATAACTGTACCTTCTACGATATCAGCTACTGTGTTAGATTTAGCAAAGCTTTCTTCTAACAATTGTTCAAATTCGTCCAGAACTTGTGTTGTCATAATTATATTCCTCCTTTTATTTTGTTTATAACTTTGTCTATCACAGCCTGCGGAGTTGATGCTCCTGCTGTTATACCTATGTTTTCAATATTTTTGTAAAAATCTTCTTTCAGCTCAGTATCATTTTCTATATGAATTGTTTTTGTGCAATCTTTTAGAATTTGAGCAAGATGGGTTGTATTAGCACTTTTTTTAGAGCCCACAACGACCATTAAGTCACTTTCAGAGGCTAGTTCTTTCGCTTCTCTCTGGCGCATTGCCGTTGATTGACAAATTGTGTTATGGATAAGCACCTCTTTTGCGATTGTGTTCAGATAATTTACTACAAGATTCAATGATGAAACCATTTGAGTTGTTTGAACAACAACACCGACTTTTTTATGAGCTTTTATTTTTTCTGAAAAAGGTTCGAGTTCTTCTATTGTAGTCGCAACGACAACATTTTGAGAATATAAATCTGCATTTGCCTTGATTGCCATAACTTCAGGATGATTAGGTTTGCCTACAATAACTACAAAATAATCATTTTGTGCAAGCTCTATTGCTCGTTGCTGAACTTTTTTTACATCGGGGCAAGTAAGATCAACAAGCTCAAAGCCTGCATTTTTGATTTTTTCAAAAACTTCAGGACTTTCGCCGTGACTTCTTATTATACAAATACCGTCGCCTTTTGCCGGAACTTCATAAATTGTTTTTATCCCTAAAGCCTCAAGCTCATTTATAACATCGGTGTTATGAATGAGTTCGCCCAGTATATAAATATTTTTTTCAGGGTTTTCTTTTTTCAGTTTCTTTGCTGTTTCGACAGCTCTTTTTACTCCGTAACAGAACCCCGCAAATTTGGCAAGTTTTATATTTTGATTACTCAAAAATTTATATTTCGCTTTCTAATTGGACTAGAAGGTTTTCCTTCAGTAATAAAATTAAATTATAAACATGAATAAATGTAAAGAATTAAATATTAACAAATGTTGTTTATAAAAATTAATAATTTCATAAAATTCTTTGGCATGGTATAATGAGTTATTCAACTAAACCAGACAAAATTTGAAATAAAAATTATGAAGGAGATTAATAATGCCGGAATGGACAATGGGGACACCGACAGCTTCGGCTAACGAGTTTGTCGGCGGCAAATGGCAAAAAGAAATTAATGTAAGAGATTTTATACAGAGAAACTACACACCTTATGACGGAGATTCAAGTTTCTTATCCGGCCCAACTTCAGCGACTGTAAAGCTTTGGGCAGAATGCTGTAACCTTTTCAAAAAAGAACGCGAGAAGGGCGGAGTTTTGGATATGGATACCAAAATCGTATCCACAATTACTTCGCACGGAGCAGGATATATTGACAAACCTTTAGAGAAAATTGTCGGATTACAAACAGATAGACCTCTAAAACGTTCTCTCCAACCGTTTGGCGGCATAAGAATGGCTGAAGGAGCTTGCAAATCTTACGGTTACGAAGTAGACCATGAAATTAGCGAAATTTTTACAAAGTATAGAAAAACACATAACCAAGGTGTCTTTGATGCTTACACTCCTGAGATGAAAAAAGCCCGCCACGCGGCTATTTTAACGGGACTTCCAGATGCATACGGCAGAGGACGTATAATTGGCGACTACAGAAGAGTTGCTTTGTATGGTATTGATAGACTTGTCTATGACAAAATGGATCAGTTCAATTCTCTTGAAGGTGAAATGACTCCGGAAAAAATCCAGCTGAAAGAAGAAATTTCCGAGCAAATCAGAGCACTTTGGGAAATGGCAGAACTTGGTAAAATTTATGGTTTTGATATAACACGCCCTGCTCAAAATGCAAAAGAAGCCGTTCAGTGGCTGTATTTTGGTTACTTATCAGCCGTAAAAGAACAAAACGGCGCAGCAATGAGTATCGGCAGAACTTCAACATTTTTAGACATATATATTGAAAGAGATTTGAAAAACGGAACACTTACGGAAGTCGAAGCTCAAGAACTAATTGACCACTTTATTATGAAGCTCCGACTTGTAAAATTCGCAAGAACACCTGAATATAACGAGCTCTTCTCAGGCGACCCGACATGGATAACAGAATCCATTGGCGGTGTTGGTGTTGATGGCAGACACATGATTACAAAGAACTCTTTCAGATACTTACATACGTTAGAAAATCTTGGCACTGCGCCTGAACCTAACATGACAGTTTTGTGGTCAAAAAATTTGCCGCACAACTTTAAGCAATATGCTGCACATATTTCTATCACCACATCATCAATTCAATATGAAAATGATGATCAAATGAGAGTTACACACGGAGACGATTATGCAATCGCCTGCTGCGTTTCATCTATGAGGGTAGGGAAAGAAATGCAGTTCTTTGGCGCAAGAGCAAACCTTGCCAAGTGCCTTCTTTATGCAATAAACGGCGGTGTTGACGAAAGACTGAAAGAACAAGTCGGTCCAAAATACAGACCTATTACATCTGAATATCTTGATTATGATGAAGTAATGGATAGATATAATGATATGATGGAGTGGCTTGCAGGCTTATATGTTAATACTTTGAACGTAATTCACTACATGCATGACAAATATTGTTATGAGCGTTCTCAAATGGCACTCCACGACAGAGATGTAAAAAGATATTTTGCAACCGGTATTGCAGGATTGTCTGTTGTTGCAGACTCACTTTCGGCAATCAAATATGCTAAAGTAAAAACTGTACGTGATGAAAAAGGAATTGTTGTTGATTATGTAATAGAAGGTAACTTCCCGAAATATGGCAATAATGATGACAGAGTTGATTCTATAGCAGTAGATTTGGTTCACAAATTTATGAATATGATTAGAAAACACTACACTTATAGAAATTCAATTCCTACAATGTCAATACTTACAATTACATCGAATGTAGTTTACGGAAAGAAAACCGGAAACACACCTGATGGCAGAAAGCAAGGCGTACCGCTTGCTCCCGGAGCTAACCCGATGCACGGCAGAGACACAAACGGCGCAGTTGCATCTCTTGCATCAGTTGCTAAGCTTCCGTTCAGTGATGCACAAGACGGCATCTCTAACACATTCTCAATAATTCCTAATGCTCTAGGAAAAGACGAAATATTTATGGGAGATTTGGACATTCAGCTAAATTGCGGATGCTGTGAAGGATTATGTGAATAATTTTGAAATATTTAGATTGGGATAGCCACCCCAACAAACTAAAAAGGAGATTAAAATGACAACTCAGCAAGAAGAAAATCTGATAAATTTACTAGACGGATATGTTGAAAAAGGCGGACATCACTTAAATGTAAATGTACTTAATAAAGAAACCCTGCTTGATGCACAGGCTCATCCTGAAAAATATCCTCAATTAACAGTTCGCGTTTCAGGTTACGCCGTAAACTTTATTAAATTAACAAAAGAACAGCAAGATGATGTTATTTCAAGAACTTTCCACTCATCGCTCGGCGCTCCTTCAATTTCAAAAGAAGAAACATCTTCAATAATGGAAATTGACAGAAGCGAAAGCCCAAGAACAAGCGTTGGTTCTATGTCTATGCCTTCTGATTTTCGCAGTTCAAATACAAATATCAGCGAAAAAATTCATTCAAATGTGTAGGATAAATAAATAATTTAATTAGAGCAGGTCGGCGTGGTCACGCCGACCTGCTTATTAATACACTAAATTATAGTTCATTATAGTATTCACTTATTATTTTTCTTTTGTCTTGCCTTTTGTTTTCTAAATCGTCGGTAATAAGATTTATTGCATAATTTAATCCTAATATTTTGTCAAAAAATTCTTCTAGCTTTTCTTTTCTCAAGGATACACTGTTTTCTAAAATTTCTTCCCTCATATATTTGTTTAGTGTCCTAAGAGCATTATACGGTGTATCAAGTTCTATAACGTAATCTTCTAAATGCATAATAAACCACCTTTTATGACGATTATAATAAACAATATGTATATTTTAATACATTGATTATTGTTTGTCAACAGTCTATTATAATAGACATAATGAGTACAAAAAGTAGCAAAATAAACTCTAAAATATGCTTAAAAATAAAATTTGAACGTTTGAAACGCGGATTATCTCAAGAGGCTTTAGCGTTTGAAGCAGGACTCAACAGACAGACTATCGGCAAAATAGAAAGAGCCGAAGTTTCTCCAACAATTGACACTCTTGAAAAAATAGCGGAAGTTTTTGGCATGGATTTTATTCAACTTGTAGATGTATCTAAAGTTGATTTGTAATAATTATTTTTTTGTTACATGGCTACATAATTTGATACATAATTATGATAATATAGTAATATGTCAGAAATTTTAGGAAATATACATTCTATAGAGAGCTGCGGCACTGTTGACGGCCCTGGGATTAGATTTGTTGTTTTTACACAGGGCTGCCCTATGCGCTGTCTTTATTGCCATAACCCTGATACGTGGGAGGGGGTAAATAAAGGGGCAAGAAAAATTAGTCCGTCTCAAATTATGGCGCAATATGAAGGCGTGAAAGAGTTTTGTAAAGGCGGCATTACTGTAACAGGAGGAGAGCCTCTTATGCAAATAGAATTTGTAACAGAACTTTTTAGACAGGCAAAGGCAAAATACATACACACAGCTCTTGATACATCTGGGATTTTGTTTAGAGGTAAATCAGAAAAATTTGATGCGCTTTTAGAATATACAGACCTTGTGCTTTTAGATATTAAGCATATTAACGATGAAGAACACAAAAAGCTCACAGGGCATTCTAACAAAAATGTTTTGGCTTTTGCGCAATATCTTTCAGAAATTGGCAAGCCGATGTGGATAAGGCATGTCGTTGTTCCAGAGCTAAATGATAAAAAAGAGTATTTAGAAAGACTTGGAGAATTTATAGGGACGCTCAAAAATGTTAAAGCGCTTGATGTTCTCCCATATCACAATATGGCTATTCCAAAATACGAAAGTCTCGGGATAGAATACCCGCTAAAAGGAATTCTGCCGCTTCCAAAAGAAAAGGCGATTGAGGCTAGAAATATAATAATTGAAGGTATAAAAAAAGCGCGGAAAATTTAATTTTCCGCGCTTTTTGTTCATTTCTTAAATTATTATAACTTCCAACTATTTAAGTATTCTTCTTGTTCTTTAGTTAAAGTATCAATTGAAATACCCATAGTTTTGAGTTTTAGTTCTGCAATTCTCATATCAACACTTTCAGGAAGTGTATGAAGTTTGTTTTCCAATTTGCCTCTGTTTTTAACGATGTATTCCATACCCAAAGCTTGGTTTGCAAAGCTCATATCCATAACAGAAGCCGGATGACCTTCTGCTGCACCAAGGTTAACAAGTCTGCCTTGAGCCAATACGTAAACTGATTTACCGTTATTTAATTTATATTCTTCCAGATACGGTCTGATTTGCTTAATTTCTGTAGTGAATTCCTTCAATCCGGTTACGTTAACTTCCCAATCAAAGTGACCTGCATTCGCAACCATAGCGCCGTCTTTCATTGTTAGCAAGTGTTGAATATCAACGACATGCTTATCACCTGTAACAGTTAGGAATATATCACCTTCTTTTGCAGCTTCGGCAATAGGCATTACTCTATATCCTTCCATAGCAGCTTCTAAAGCCTTTAGAGGATCTACTTCGCAAACAATAACATTAGCACCGAGTGCTTTTGCTCGAAGCGCACATCCCTTACCGCACCATCCGTAACCTGAAATAACAACTGTTTTTCCTGCAATAAGAATATTAGCAGCTCTCATTATACCGTCCATTGCACTTTGTCCTGTACCATAACGGTTGTCATACAAATGCTTTGTAAGGCTTGTGTTAACTCCTACAGCAGGGAATTTTAGCATTCCTTCTTTTTCCATTGCCTGAAGTCTTATAATACCTGTTGTTGTTTCTTCAGTTGAACCGATTACGTTTGAAGTTAACTCTGGATGCTCAATATGAAGAGTTGAAACCAAGTCACATCCGTCTTCTATGATAAGGTTCGGATGAAAATTGATTGCTTCTCTGATGTGAGATTTATATTGTTCAACAGACTCACCGGCAACAGCATAAACCGGAATGTTATAGTATTTGACGAGCGCCGCCGCAACGTCATCCTGTGTAGAAAGCGGATTTGAAGCAACAAGCATTGCATCAGCTCCGCCGGCTTGCATTGCTATACACAGAGCAGCTGTTTCTTTGGTAACATGTGAGCATGCTGCCAAGCGCAATCCTGCAAATGGTTTTTCTTCAGAAAATCTTTTCTTTATCTGTTCCAAAACAGGCATGTCCTTCATTGCCCATTGAATATTATTTAAGCCTTGTTCCGCAAGACTCATGTCCTTGATATCACATTTCATTTGTGTCATAGTCATAGTTTTACCTTCCTATTCCTTAAAATTCGCAACACTTACAGTAATAATTGTATCACTAACACTTACAATAGCCCATCTTAACGGGTTAATATTACGATTTGTTAACTCGTTTTCTATATATTCGGTCGTAATATGGCCGTTGTTGGTTATTTCGACTAGCTCTGATTTTACTTGCATAAATTTATGTTACCACAAAAATACAATTATCTCAGTGCACTTAACACTTCGAAAGCATTTTGCATCTTCTCCATCTCTCTTTTTAAATAATTATTTACTGCTTCAGGACTGTAATAATGCTTGTTGAGAGCTGCTATTTCATTTATAGGCATAACATTTTTAAAATCTTTTTTTATTAAAGAATCAAAAACATTAAACCAAAACAATTTTCTTATAGTTTGATTAATATTACCTTGATAATCTTTTACCCTATCAGGCGAACATACTTTAAAAACGTCTTGGAGGCGATTTATGTCTAACTTGCCAACAAAAGCATAGTCTTTAAATCTGTTACAAGCAAACAATTTTGAAAAATGGCGGCCTTCGTACTCTTTTTTGAGTACTTCTGATATTGATAAAGAGATTAAATTGTCAAAATTGCCCAGTATTTCTTTTTTTCTAAATAGTTCTTCCGCTTTTTTTAGTGAACGCCCGTAATACGTATAATCCATCAGGATGTACTTTTTTTCTTGATTTTTTCTTATCTCTGCTTTTGAAAGCCCTTTTTGTGCCAAAAAAGTTTTGTATATACGCAGATTATCTTTTTTTATACCTTCTATACCATGTCTTCTCAATCCGGAGAGAGGAATTATTTTTGAATCTACGCCCATACTCCCCAAAAGTTCGGCAATAGAAGAAAGTGAACGTCCAATAGCAACAACTGCGTAATTATTTTTACCGTAAGCTTTATCCAATTCTGTTTTAATTTTGTCTGCTGCAAAACAATTTAATTGCGCAAGCTCTTTCAGGCGCAAAGGTGTATTTTGGCGCAATACATTAAGCGTTGTTTCATTTGCTTTTGAAACGTTACCAAGCGTTATTTTGCCTATTTTATCAAGGCTTGTATGACATAAAGAAAAATTTACAGCCATGTCTAATTTAAAACATGAACAAAATACTTTTTGCTACTAAAGACGCCTACTCTACCGTAACAGATTTTGCCAAGTTTCTCGGTTGATCAACGTCTTTTCCTAAGAATTCCGCAATATAGTATGCTAATAACTGTAACGGTACTATTGCAAGTGCAGGCGAGAGAATTTCAGAAATCTCTGGAACTTGAATAATATTTTCAAATAAATCCTCAAGTTTACCGTCTTCTGAATCAGTCAGCGCTATCATTCTGGCATTACGAGCTTTTGCTTCTTCTGCGTTTGATAAAATCTTTTCGTAAACTTTACCCTTCATCAATATTGCAAGAACAGGCATTGAATCATCAAGCATTGCGATAGGGCCGTGCTTAAGCTCACCTGCCGAATAGCCTGTTGCATTGATATAACTTATTTCCTTAAGCTTTAATGCACCTTCCAGAGCTGTAGGGAAATTAATTCCTCTTGCAACAAAAATAAAATCTTTAAAGCTTGAGAATTTTCTTGCTATTTTTTGTATATTATCTTTGTGAGTTAAAATTTTATCAATCTTTTGCGGTAACATTATCAACTCATGCTTAAGTTCAATAAGTTCTTCGCGCGGAATAGAGTCCTTCACTTCTGCCATATAAATTGCAAGAAGATAGAAGGAAATAAGCTGCGCCATATATGATTTTGTAGCAGCTACAGATACTTCTATACCTGCATTAACAGGAACCAAACTGTCTGCTTCTCTTGCCATTGTTGAGTCAGGTCTATTTGTTACAATAAGAATGTGTGATCCTTTTCTCTTGGCCTGCCTTATTGCCGTAATTGTATCGGCAGTTTCTCCCGACTGCGAAACACCTATTACAAGAGTGTTTTCATCAGTTATTGTTTTTCTGTAAATATACTCGCTTGATGCTTCAACTTCTACCGGAATTCCGCAGAAATCTTCTATCAAATATTTTCCTACCATCGCTGCGTGTAAAGATGTTCCGCAAGCAACGATTTGTATCCTGTTTAATGTTTTTAATTTACCCCTATCCAATGTTACTTCGTTCAAAGAAATCGGCTCGTCCATTGTGTGCAACTTTCCTGATAAAACATTTCTTACAATATCAGGTTGCTCGTGAATTTCTTTGAGCATAAAGTGTTTGTAACCCATTTTTGAAAGCGCAACAGGCTCCCAAGGCAGAGTTTCAACTTTTAGCGGTACTTCGTTTTTCTCAATATCTATAACTTTGGCTTCACTTGGAGTAAGTGTTACAATTTGGTTATCATCCAAATACATTGCCTTTTTTGTATATTGAATCAGCGCCGGAATATCTGATGCCACAAAGTTTTCACCTTCTCCAAAACCGATTACGAGCGGCGCATTTCTTCTTGTTGCAACGATTGTATCTTTTACATCCTGATGAACAACCGCAAGCGCATAAGCGCCTTCGATTTCTAATGTAGCAAGTCTTACAGCTTCTGTTAAATCATGAGTTTGAGCAAATTTTGATGCAACGAGGTGCGCTACTGTTTCAGTATCTGTTTGTGAACGGAACGTACACCCTTGAGCCTCAAGCTTTACTTTTAACTCTTTAAAGTTTTCAATAATACCGTTGTGAACAACAGCAACTTTTCCGCAATTGCAAGTGTGCGGGTGAGCGTTAGCAATTGAGGGAACACCGTGGGTTGCCCATCTGATATGACCAATACCGATAGTTGATTTTGATATTTCTGCATAATTATTTTGAACAATATTTCTAAGGTTTTGGAGCTTTCCTTGAGCCTTAAAAAGCTGAACTTTGCCGTCTATATTCAGAGCAACTCCGGATGAATCGTATCCTCTGTATTCAAGACTGGTCAACCCTTCAAGCAATATATCCACTGCTGTTTTATTACCGACATACCCAACTATTCCGCACATATTTACCTCTCTTATTTATGAAACAATTCTAACATAAATATGTAAAAATTATTCAACAACCTCTAAAGTCTCATAATCATTCAAATACGGCATATGTGCTTCTGTAATAAGCTCTCCGGGGAGCAGAATTGAAATTCCGGGAGGACATTCCGCAACAACTTCTGCCGATATTCTTCCTATTGCTTCTGCCTTTGGAATTCGTATTTTACCTGCATAATATGCGTCTCTTAGGCTCATTTTAATCACCGGCTCAAGCATAGGCATGTGTTTTCTGCCTTCCAAATAATATATATCCTTATGGTTTGCAGAAGCTATTTTTTCCAAAGCATCCGCTAAATATTTAAAATCAGAACGCTTATTTCCCAGATTGCACAAAATTAGCACACCAACGTCAGAAGCCGATTCAACTTCTATACCAAAGTCAATTTCTAAAATTGACTCAAGTCTTTTACCGGATAGTCCGTCTATCTTAATAAACACTTTTGTAACATCTGTTTTATATCCAAAATCAGCCTTTATTTGATGTAAATTAGGAATTTCATCAAGTCTTGCTCTGAGATATTTAGCGTTAGAAATTGTTCTATCTAAGAGTTTTTGACCGGTTTTTGTCATCAAATTAGCTCTTGCAGCATCCAGACTTGCAAGCAATAACAGCGACGGGCTTGTGGAATGAAGAAGCCTTAATGCTTTTTCCACACTTGCTTCATCTAAAATAGAATTTTTTGCAATATGGAGCATAGAGGTTTGACTCATACTTCCGCCTGTTTTGTGAAGCGAGTGAACAACTGCGTCTGCACCCAGCTTTAGCGCTGTTTCCGGAAGGTGTTTGTTAAAATTCCAAAGACATCCGTGAGCTTCATCTACGACAAAAGGAACTCCGTATTTTTTACAAACCTCTGCAATTGACTTAACGTCGGAAACAATTCCTTCGTAAGTCGGATTTGTTATCCATACAAGAGATACATCTTTGTTATTTTTTAGCTGCTCCTCAATTTGAGCAGCTTCAATGTTGCCCCAAATAGACCAATCTTCAATTCTTTTCGGACAAACCCAAATAGGCTCAGCACCTGATATCATAAGTCCTGTAATGATTGAACGATGGCAGTTTCTGTTAACAATGACTTTTTGATGCGGTTTTGTAAAAGCCATTGCTATAGCTAAATTTCCGGCTGTTGAGCCGTTTAAAAGAAAGAACGTTTTCCTTGCACCAAAAGCTTCTGCAGCAAGTTCCTGAGCTTCTTTTATAGGACCTGTTGCAGGATGAAGCGTACCGAGATTATCAAACTCATCTGTGGTATCAAGATTTAAAACTTTATCACCAATAAGCTTTTTAAAATCTTTGAAAACAGCTTTACCTTTTGTATGCCCTGGAATGTGAAACTGATATGTTGGATTTTCATAAGCTACCTTTAGCGCTTCTACAATTGGTGCTTTAATTTTTACGGTTTCATTTTGCTCTGTATTTTTCTTTATATCTTTCAAATTTAAGTACCTTTTATTTTCTTCCCTCGCCCTGCCGGAGAGGGTACGGGGAGAGGAAGCTTTCCTCAGA
The DNA here is from genome assembly GCA_902782905.1 of uncultured bacterium. Classification (GTDB taxonomy): domain Bacteria; phylum Cyanobacteriota; class Vampirovibrionia; order Gastranaerophilales; family Gastranaerophilaceae; genus CAG-196. The sequence goes on along the minus strand of CACZPB010000035.1, from coordinate 3,454 downwards.
ATTACTCTAATAGATATAATACAAGAAAATAAAAATTTTTGCTAACAGGATTAAAAAAAATTAATATTATATTGCCATATTAGTTATATCAGTATAGGCTGAAATCATACGGTTTCTTATCTGAATTGCCATTTCCATACTAAGTGTTGCTTTTTCTGCGGCAATCATTGCATCATGAATACTTGTTGAGCCGCCCATTGCTATATCTTCTTGCATTCGGTTTGCTTCTAATTTTGCATTATTAACTGCATTCAAGCTGTTATTAAGCGCATTACCAAATTGTGATGCAAAAGAGCCCAATCCGGTCGGATCATTTTTGTCATGAACAGGATAATGTTTTCCCGCAGCCTCTAATGCAGCTTCAAATTCTGTAGGTTGAGTGGAATCAAATTGAAAAGATGCATTATTTTTCAAAAATTGGTTGTAATCACCAATTGCATTTAAGTTATAGTTATTTACATACTCAGTTATACCTGTTGAAAAATCCATTACTGAAATTCTCCTTTTATTTAGTCAATCTCACCTTTGGAGGGAAAAGTTTTAAATGTTCATTGCACTTTGCATCATTGTCTTTACGTTTTCCGCAACTGTTGCGTTTGCTTGATAAGCTCTTGAAGCTGATATCATGCCTACCATTTCTTCAACAACATTAACATTAGGCAAATCTACATACCCATCCTCATCAGCATCCGGATGAGTAGGGTCATAAACAGTCTTCACACCGTTTTCCGATTCATAAATTTCATCCACCTGAACACCGCCGGTTAGCATACCGTTATTTAATGCAACATTGGCATTTATAAGCATATTTCCGCTTCTCGGGTCAAACTGAGCATCTGCACTGTTACTTGAAAAATTTGAATATCCTCTGTTCAAGGAATCTTCATATATCGTTCTAAAAGCAACGTCTTTTTTAATATAAACACCCTTAGAACCGTCAGGACGTCTTGTTGTATTTACGTTTGCAATATTTGATGCAATCGTATCCATTTTTACTCTCTGTGCCGTCATGCCGGAACCGGCTATATCAAATATATTGAAGCTCATTTTGCCTCCTCTTCTGCGTTTAGTTGACTCAAACGGTGATTTTTCCATTCACCTTACCCTCTTGCAAGGCAAGAGTGTCAATATTATTGTCCTCTTATAACACTACTTAAGCCTGAAAAATTACGCCTTTCAAGATTTGACAGAACCAGATATTTTGTACCGGTTTTTGACAAATCCATCATCTCTCTTTCTAACTCAACGTTATTGCCGTGATTATCAGTCCCGCTATAGACATCCGTTACAACCTGAGGATTATACTGATCATAAACATTTGATTGTAAATAAGCCTTTTCCTGCAAGGTCGGCACTCTGTACTTATGTACCTCACCTGTAAAAACATCTACCATAGGAGGCTTATAATCAACACTGTTTTTACCCTTGATATAATCTTTCAAGTCCTCTTTTTCCCTAATTTCCGCAAGCTGACTTTCAAAAGCAACTTCTTTTCTCTGGAAATTCGGTGTCATAACGTTTGCAATATTTGATGCTATGGCGTGTTGTCTCTGCATGAGACCGTCCATGCCAAGCTGCGTTATATTCATTGTTCTGTCTGTTATCAAGTCCATTTTAAACTTTTCCTATTTTTATAACAAATTCCGTGTAATCTTCACCTGTATGTGAAAGTTCTAATCCACCATACATTTCTTCTATCGTTTTTTTGCAAATAATCAGCCCCAGCCCGCTTCCTGTAGTTTTTGTTGTATAACCTTCTTTGAATATTTTTTCAGGCTCTTTAATTTCTCCTGCGTTGTTAGAAATTTTTACTGAAACAAAATCTCCTTCTTCTTCAGTTTTAATCTTAATATACTTACCATTTTTTGCATCACCATAACCAAAAGCTTCTATCGCATTTTTAACGAGATTTATTATTGCCGCACTAAACCTATTCTCATCAACAGGCACCTTTACATCTATATTGTTTTCCAATATATAATCAACATCTTTACCCTCAAAGTACACTTTCGTCAAATCAGATGCACTCTCTATTAAATCTTTTAGCTTATAAGGCTTAATAACGGCTTTTTCTTCGGATTTTAGTCCTATAAGAGAATTTCCCGCCATTTTTATTGCTCTTGAAATACAACCCAATCCGTTAGAAATTGATTCAACTTTTATTCCTTCTCTGGCACAATGTTTTTTTATAATCTCCGTATACAATTCGCAAATGGAAAGTTGATTTCTAATTTCGTGCGCTATTGCTCTTGTATTTTGACTTGCCTCAACTTCTTCTTTCTCAGATTGGATTTGAGCAAATCCTAAAACCGCATCCTTCGAAGCTTCATCCAAATTCCCGATAAGACGTCTTAAGGAAGAATTTAAAAGTATGTTGTCACGTCTGTCAGGCTTGAAGCTTTCTTGAAATTCCTTTATATTCACATCAGTATTTCTGTCTATAATATCCAATGCTTCATTTTGCAGTTTTGAGTTATAAATTGAATAGTATCTCACATAATGTGTACTCTCAGTTTTATTATCCCAGATTATTATGGATACAAATCTGTGGGTCATTACGGCTATAAACTCTGTATTTGCCCAAACTTTTTCCCTTAAATGACCCCCTTCGTCCGAAAAATCATAAGAATCAACCGAAGAAAACTCCAATCTTTTCAGAAGTCCTTGAATCCCGTTTTTGTTAATAAATCTGTGTAAAACAACGCCTTCTTCCGGATTATCTAAAAGCGGTTCCAAAATCCCTCTAATAATACAGCGCAATGCCATTTTTGATAGCGGCTGATTACCTTGAGATTCGATAAGTTCTTTTAAATAATTTTGCTGTCTTACAATTTTCTTCATAAAATATACCTTGGTCTGTTATAACTAAACAGCTACTCTAACTTTCTTTGTTAAAAAGCCGTTGTTGATTGCATACAAAACAGCTTGAGTTCTGTCATTAACTTGAAGTTTTTGAAAAATGTTGTTAACGTGAGTTTTTACTGTTGTTTCGGAAATAAACAATTTGCTTGCAACACCTTTATAAGTAATACCTTGAGTTAATAATTCCAAGACTTCTTCTTCTCTTTGAGTTAGTGAATCGAGCAAGTTTTCTTCATCAGAATCTGATTGCTTTTTCTCGGTTTCTTCTCTGAATGATTGTTGAAAATACTCAAAGAACCTTGAAGACAGAGCAAGCGGTAAGTAAATCTTTCCGTTCAATACTTCTTCTATTGCATAAATAAGTTGAGCGGATGCCATAGTTTTTAAAACATATCCTTTAGCACCAATTTTCATAGCTCTGAAAATCAAATCAGCATCATCATATCCTGAAAGTGCCAAAACTTTTGTTCCTAAACCTAATTTTCCAATCTCAATAATCCCTTGCAAACCGTCTCTTTCCGGCATATTCATGTCCAAAAGTACGATATCCGGCTGATACTTCTTAACCAAATTTAAACCGACGGTAACATTT
>CACZPB010000034.1 GCA_902782905.1 uncultured bacterium | reverse complement strand
TTCAGCGCAGAAGCTGCATGTTTTCTTTTTCTTTCTATCTGCTGCGTCTTGTTTTGCCATTTTTCTATTTTGCCTTTCTAGCCTTTAGTATTTCTAATATTTTTTCTTTATCTATTTTTATACCATATAAAAAGTATATTTGGTTTTGGAAATCTGCTGCTCGCAAGTTCTGTATAACTTCGTCCATTTGACTTTGAATTTCTTTATTAAACTCTTTTTGCTTATTCAAATATTCCTGAAGTTTTCGTTCTTTTTCTGCTTCTTGCCTTACAGATTTTGGAATATATTGTTTTTGTGAAGTAACCGTTCGTATAACTTTTTGAGTTTTATTATAAGATTTTTGATACTTTCCTAAATTTATATTCGGGATTCTCATTAAATACCTTACTTTTAGTCCTAAAACGGAATTTCGTCTTCTCCGATTAATTCATCTGAGAATTCTTCTTGAGAGAACTTTACGATTTCTTCATTTGAAGAAGTTGAAGCCGTAGCAGCACCAGATCCTGATACAGCGCCCATTGGCTCAACAGTATTGGCATCAATTTCGTAAATTCTTCTCTCAGCACCGCTTTCATTTTTCACAGTCGTAATCTGAAGTCTGCCTTCCACAAGAACTCTGTCATCTTTGCCTAAAGAAGATACCGTTTCATCAAGCGCAGTACGCTTTGAAATTACTCTTATAAGCATTTCTTCTCTGTCACCAATGTTCAATACAAAAGATGAAACAGGAACATTGTTTTGTGTAAAACGTTTTTCGGGAGCTCTATAAACAGAGCCTGTTACAACTGCTTTTGCTAATGTCATAAATTTTACCTCATGCAATCACTTAAAAAACTGTAAGTTAGGAATTAAAAAAACAACCCCTATACATTTGCCCCAGCTTTTTTAGCTACTTCCATAAACATAAATCTCAAGATATTATCATTAAGTTTAAGATTTCTCTTGAATTCAACAATAGCTTCTGCCGGAAGAGAAACGATTAATGTTGCAAAGTAACCGTCTCTGTAGCTTTGAACATCGTAAGCAAGTTTTTTTCTGCCCATTTTGTCAACTGACGAAACTTCACCTTTAAAAGACTTGATATCAGATGAAATTTTATCAATAGCCTTATCCAATTCTTCAGAATCAAGACTTGGCTTGAAAATTGTTAATAATTCATAATTTTTCATAATATATTTCTCCTTATGAAATCATGCTAACATAAACAGGGGCAATGTAAAGCGAAATTTAATCCGCCTTTTAGCATTGTTACAATTCCATTGTCATGAATTTGTTTTTGTATTCTTTTACCGTATTCATAAGTGCAATATATTCAGCATATTTCTGCGTGTGAAGTATTTTGGATAATTCTACTGCGTTCACAAATTCTATAACAAATGCCTTTTCATCTCTTGATAATATTTTAATCATGCCTGCATCTTCAAACATTTCAAGTAAAATTTCTATAACCGCATCATTTACCCCAAGAGCCGCAGCCGCACGCGAAAGATTAAATGTTCCGTCCAAATTATTACAGGTATACCTTATCATTCCCGAAAAAGTTTTCAAAAAACCTTCTTCATCAAATTTTGGTTCCGAATAATTCATATAGTGAACTGCACTAGGAGAAATCGTCTGCATTAAATCCTGCAAAATATCATCATCCGCAGGATAGTCAAAAAACATAAGCACGTCGTCTTTATGCGCATTTGTTCTGTTTATAATTTTTTCTGATATCTCTTTATAAGGTTTAAGCGAATCTGAAATCACTTTATTTTCTACAAAGACTGATATTCCAAGCTTTGAATTTTTTATATAATCATTGACTTGACGCAAAATATTTGTTTTTTTTCTGTGATCGTATATTTTTTGTTTTGTAGTATCTTCCTCTTTCAAACCGTCTGAGTGCACATCTTTCAGGATTAACTGAACGGAGGTTACACCATTGAATACATTGAGCTGCGGCGCAAATGCTATGTCAAGTTTGTCACCGGAAATAAGCGGAACATCCCCTCTTGACCACCAAACGCAATCAATATCTCCATTAGGACCTTCAACAATAAGCTTCAAGTGTTCTTTTGTTGACCCCATAAGTTTTTTTTGTTTCAATGTTAAATTTTTAACCATAAAAGTCGGCGAAGGATTTGACATTCCAAAGGGCTCAAGTTTTGAAATCTCTTCAACAAGTGAAACATCAATGTCATTTATAGAAAGTTCCATATCTACATCCAAAGATGGGCACAACTTTTTGCCGTTAAGCATCTCATCAACGGTTTTATTTAAAGCTTTTTTTACCGCATCAAATGTTGCTTTTTCTTCACTAAAAGTCAAGCCTGCCGCAAGTTTATGACCGCCAAAACCATCCAATTTGTATGAAATATTTGATATTATTTCATACAAATTCAGCTCTTTAACTCCTCTGGCTGAACACCTAAATGTTTTTGTTTCCTCGGAATAATTCATTATAAAAGTCGGTTTATAATATTTTTCAACAAATTTGGAAGCCACAATTCCGATAATACCAATATGCCAGTCTTTGTTAAAAAGAACTATTGCATTATCTCTGCTTTTAGAATTTTTCCACATCTCATCCGCTTCGGCAAAAACTTGAGAACACATCTCTTGGCGTATCTTATTAAAGTTTTCAAGCTGCATAATAGCGAGCTCAATTTCTTGCTTATTGTCAGAAATCATAACCTTTACTGCACTATCAACAGTGTCGAGCCTTCCTGACGCATTAATTCTCGGCGCAATTGAAAATGCAACCTGTTCGGCAGTCAAACCATTATCTGTGTTTACACCTGCGGTTTCAAGCATTCTTTTTAATCCGTAGTGTTTGCCCGAAGCAATAAGTTCAAGACCTTTTGTCACAAAATATCTGTTTTCACCGATTAGCGGAACCAAATCTGCTATCGTTCCTACTGCAACGTATGGAAGTATTTCGTAGCTGAAATCGAGCTTGTTATATTTTTCAAGAACTCCCTGTGCAAGTTTAAACGCAACACCAACTCCCGCAAGCGAGGTCAAAGACTCGATTTGAGGAGTTGTAAGTTTTTCATCTAGCGCATTCATTGCCTTTGGGTTAATAATTGCATAAGCCTCGGGAACCTCTTCAGGAGCTTCGTGGTGGTCTGTAATAATTACATCTCGTCCGAAACTGTTTATAAATTTTACTTCTTCAACATTACTAATACCGTTATCTACTGTAATTATAAGTTTCGGCTTCTTTTGAGAGAGCAATTTTACAAGAGATTTTGAATTCATGCCATGACCTTCAGTTTCTCTGTCAGGGATATAGAAATCCACATCCGCACCTAAATGCGCAAATGTTCGCATCAAAACAGAAGTTGAAGTCACACCGTCAGCATCAAAATCGCCATATATGAGAATTTTTTCACTGTTATCTATCGCCGTACAAATTCTCTCAACAGCCTTTGGCATTTCACAAAAAGCATTAGGGTGCATTAAAGTTATCCCCAGAGGATTAAGAAAATCTCTTTTAGCCTCTTCCGTTTTAATGCCCCTAATTTCCAGTAAACAATCCAAAATTGATTTGGAGTTTTGTTTCTTCGGTATCTCTCTACCGTTCGCTCCTATCCATTCTTTTGTACAAGACATGTCATTTGTTCCAATATTTCAATTGCTTTTTTAAGCTGAACATCATCTTTCGCATCAGCATTCTCTTTAGTTAATTCTACCACAACATCAGGAGTAATACCTTTTTTGTGAATATCTGTTCCCGATGGCGTTAAATATCTTTGAATAGTAATATTCAAACCTGCTTCGTCAGGAAGCTTATTGATTTCTTGCACCAAACCCTTTCCGAACGATTGCTCACCTACAATTGTTGCACGATGATTGTCTTTCAAAGCTCCTGACAGAATTTCACTTGCCGAAGCAGAACCTTTATTAATTAGAACAACAACGGGTTTTGAGGTGACTTGAGAGTTTCTTGCTCTTGTTGTTGACTTATAACTATCTCTGTCAACAGTACTTACAATAACTCCGCCTCTTAAAAGCATATCTGATATATAAATAGCATTCGTAAGAAGTCCTCCGGGGTTTGAGCGAAGGTCAATAATATAACCCTTTGCATCCTTTGAACTATTGAGTATACTCTCTATTTCACCTGCCGCATTTTTACTTATAAATGAACTTAGGCGAATATATTTGATATCATTCGGAATTTTTGTTTCAAACGGCGGCTTTTCAGATACCGATTTTACCTCAATTTCATCTCGAACAATTGAATATACTTTATTAGGAACATCTTTTCTTTGTATTAAAAGTGTTACCGTAGTGCCTTTTTCACCCCTGATTTTATCAGCTGCGGCATCTATTGCAATACCCTTGGTGCTTTCACCGTTTATCTCCAAAATGGCATCGTCTGCCTTAAGTCCTGCCCTCTCAGCAGGAGAATCTTCAAGCGGCGCAATGATTACCAACTGCCCGTCTCTGAGCCCGATTTGCGTGCCAATACCTTTTAAAGAACCCTTTATAGATTGATTTTCTTCAGAAAACTCTTTCGGATCTAAAAATCTTGTATACGGGTCATTTAAACTTGCAAGCATTGTCTCTATCGCCACATAAGCATCTTCTTTTGTTTTAAGTTGATTTTCGTAACGATATCTCCATTTGTTCCAATCTTGGCAGTTGTCTGAAGGATCATAATACTTTTTGTTAACTATATTCCAAACAGTATCATATAATTCCGCAGGCGTTGCCGAATAAGCGTTACTCACAGTTGTTAAAACAGCTGTCAATAATATTAAACCTGATGTTATAAATCTTTTTTTCATTAAATCTGTACTCCTCCTGAATAAAATCAAAAAGCGCTCTTTCTATTATACTACATTATTCTTTTGGGAATATCAAATTTAGAAAAAAAATTTTTGCTAGAAAACAAAAATCACTTTAGATGCTTTATAATTCTCTGCATTATATCTTCTTTTTTGCGAAATCCGCTAAAACGCTCTATATTATTGCCATCTTTAAATATTATAAAAGTAGGAAAAGCATTTACATTATACTTCGCCGCAATATCCGGATTTATATCTGCATCAAGCTGGCCTATCCATACTTTACCAAGTTCTTCAAGCTCAGGATGTTGTTTTTTGCAATATCCGCACCACTCCGTATAAAACTCTACAAGCTTTAGTCCGCTTTTTATTTCTTCTTCGAAATTTTTTGAATTTAACTCTTTTAGCATAATAAAAACCTCCTAAAATATTTTAGAAGGTTTTTATTCTTTATATATTCCCCTTTTAGATACGTTTTTCGATTAATTTATCTACATACTTAATTGTCTTTAATGCAAAATCCGGATCTGTTAATTTTATTCCTGCATCACTTATAAGGTGTTCTACAGATATTGATTTATGAGGCAAGGCGACAAGTTTCCCGAGAGAGTTCTTTTTGTCTTGCAATGCGTCCCACAGGGGTTTATTAGGGTCAAATATATCTCGTCTGCTAATATCTATCAATTTATCTGAGGTTTTAGCATCTCTCAATGTTGCTGCTTCATGCTTTGCTATCTCAATTTGTATTCTTAATTCATCCATAGAATCTCTTAATTTTGCGTAATCTTTTGTTGAATTATATATCTTTTCAGACTCAGCTATGACGCTATCTAAACTTTCTTGTGACAAAAGTTTGCTATCTTTTATTTTTTCCAAATACTTTTCAATATTTTCTTGAATTTGTTTTCCATAATTTTTTTTCATAAGCATAAAATTTTCAAGCTTTCTTCTTAAAGTATCTAATGAAGTTTCTCTGTCCATAGCCGGAAGCAAAGTTATCTCTTTACCCATATCATTTTTTACAAAATCACGGTAATAAGATACTGTCCCCATAATATCTTCTGACGACTCATAAAGTCTTGAATAATTCTTTGATTTTACTTTATAAAATTCTTCATTATCGGGAAGCGAGGAAGCAAAGATATCTACCTTTTCTTTGGGTGCCATGCGAGATGTATTTCCGCTTTCCCAAGAATATGGTGCATACTCCATTTTCCAATTCCCCATATTGTGCCACCTCTTGTCGGTGAAAATACCCTTAAAATTTGTGTTGGTAACTGAGTGAATATTCATACACAAAACCTCCATCACAAAAAGCTTGAGCTTGTGATATGTACACTTATATCAGATGCAGATATAAAAAGTATATTACCACAAATTCTTTGATTTGTTAAGGTTTGTTGAATAAAGTACACTAATCTTGTTACAAAAATTTACTTAAAATAGGGGTTGAAAAAGAGAAAAAATCGGTAATAATAATATTAGCAGTTAACAATGCTGCACTTAAGTTCATCAAAGAATGGAAAGGGCCGACGAGGCCCTTTCTATTTTTTATTGCTAAAAATCTTATTAGCTACTTCAACAACTTCTTCCGGTTCGGGAAGTTTTGTGCAAAGGTTTTTATCATTTCTTAGTTTGCACTTTTTCTTAAAACAAGGTCTGCAAGAGAGCTCGCCTGAAACTGCTATATATTTCCCTTCATCACCGATTGGAGCCAAAACTTTTTCAGGAGTACAAGTAAATATCGTTATAACAGCCGGTTTGTTCAAAGCCCATGCAAGATGCGCACTCCCGCTATCCGGAGAAATTACGACATCTGCCCTTGAAAACAGCTCAATAAGTTCCATTAAATTTGTTTTTCCTGCCAAATTCAAAAAACGTTTGTTATTAATTTTTTCAACAAGCTCTTCATCTTTTTCGCCACCCGAAAAAACTATACTGGCGCTCTCTGAAAGCTTATTAACCACCATCTTCCAATTCTCTATATCCCAATGCTTATTTTCCCATGTAGTTGCAGGAGCCACTATTACAGTTGGTTTTGATAAATCTATATCCTTTAAAAGTTCATTGATTTTCAAAACGACCTCTTTTGTTCTATTGGGTAGTGATGTCTTTATTTCAGCTGTATTTATCCCCAAATACTCTGCGAATTTAAGGTAGTTCAAAACTATTGAACAATTGGGAGAATATGAAATTCCTTCAACAAGCTCATTTGCGCCAAGCACGGCAAACTCTTTAGCCTTTTTAGACGTTATTCTTCTTCTTGCTCCGCATAACATATTAAAGAAAAGACTTTTGAACATCATTTGTGCATCAATCGAAATATCATATTTTTCTGCACGAAGTTGTCTTATTAATGACCAAAATTCTACTATATTACGGATTGAAAAACCCCTTTTTCTCCAACTGAAAATCGGCGCCAATATGGCTTTATCTACACAAGGGTTATTTTTTATAATGTCATAGCCCTTTTCCGATACAAGCCAGCTAACTTCATATCCCGCATCTTTTAGTGCATAAGCAAGCGGTATATTGAAAATCACATCTCCGAGCGAAGAAAGCTTTATGAGTAAAACCTTTTTTCTTTCCATATTTCAAGAATAGCACAACTCACATAAATGAACAAAATCTGCTTAAGCAAAAATATTAAATTTCTTTGTTTCTTCTTTTTGTAGTTTTTTTAGACTTTCAAGCATTGCTTTTGCCATTTGGTACTGAACACTACAGTTAATACTCTCAAGCTCCATTTGAGTATCCATAGCCGAAAGCGCACCCAAAGAACCAAAGCTTACATTGCCGAGCGGGGATGATAGAAGTCCCATACGCGCATTATTGTTACTCATCATTCCATACAAGGCATTATTCTTCATTATTGTATAATTTGCCATAGATAGAGCCGTAATTGCTGACATATTTTCTCCAATCCTTCACTACATTCTCATTTTAACATTTTTTGCGCGTTTGTCCACAAATCCGCAAATAAACTTAACAATAATAACTTTCTTTTTTTGTGATAAAATTTTTGTATAACCGAAATATGATGAGGAGAAGGATATGGAAAATTACACTAGAGAAGATTTATTAAAGCTGTACGAAAAACCGCTTGAAGAATTAATTGATATTTCACATAAAATCACATTGGATAACTTTGATAACACAGTTGAAGCTTGCAGTATCATTTCAGCAAAAACCGGAGAATGCTCAGAAAACTGTAAATATTGTGCTCAATCAAAACACAATCACGCAAAAATTGAGTGCCACCCGCTTTTAGACGTAGAAACAGTAAAAAAAGCTGCACTTAGCGCAAAAGAAAATGGCGCAACTCGTTTTTGCATAGTAACATCCGGCAGAGTTCCTACAGGAAAAGATTTTGAAAAAATATTAGAGATGATTAGAGAAGTTGCAGCAATTCCTGATTTACACTGCTGTGCATCACTGGGACTTTTATCTGAAGAACAAGTGAAACAAATTAAGGAAGCTGGAGTTGAGAGGTTTAACCACAATATCAACACCTCAGAAAACTATCACAGTCACATTTGCACAACTCACAAATTCCAAGACAGAGTAAATACTGTAAAAATGATACAAAAATATGGAATGGAAGCTTGCTGCGGTGTAATTATCGGAATGGGTGAAACAAGAGAAGACAGAGTTGATATGGCGCTTTCTCTTAGAGAGCTTAATCCCAAAACTGTGCCAATAAACTTCTTAAACCCAATAGAAGGAACGCCGCTTGAAGGATACGAGGACAAAATTGACGAAGAAGAAATATTGAAAACAATATGCATTTTTAGGATTGCACTTCCAAAAGCATTATTAAGATACGCCGGCGGCAGAACAACAAGACTCAGCAAATTCAACCAGAAAATGGGGCTCATTGCAGGTATAAATTCTGTTCTTGTCGGGAACTACTTGACAACATGCGGCTCTAAAGCAGAAGAAGACAAACAGATGCTCAAAGAACTTGACCTTGTTATGGCATAGTTAGTTTGGTATAATAATTGGTATGAATATACTTATAACAGGCTGCGCCGGATTTATCGGTTCGAATCTTGCCGATAAGCTTTCAATTGACAAAAATAATTTAATAATCGGACTTGATAATTTTGACAATACCTATCCCGAAGAAGTCAAGCTTGAAAATTTATCCGAATTAAACGGACAGCCTAATTTTCAGCTTATAAAAGGTGACATTAGAGATAGTTTGCTCTTAAATAAAATTTTTAGCGAAAATAATATTGATATCGTTATACATCTGGCGGCAAAAGCTGGAGTTAGAACATCTTTTGAAATTCCTGAAGAATACAAGTCCGTTAATATAGAAGGTACCGAAACCATACTAAAAATTATGGCAAAATATGGAGTCCAAAAGCTTGTTTTTGCTTCATCTTCTTCTGTATATGGTAACTGTAAGAGTCCAATTTTTAACGAAAAGCTGGAAAACCTAAAACCGATTTCACCTTATGCACAAACAAAACTCATGTGCGAAAAAACTATAAGAGAGTATTCTGAAAAATACGGAATTCAAGCTATTTGCCTCAGATTTTTTACCGTTTACGGAAAAAGGCAAAGACCGGATCTTGCAATACATAAATTTACAAAACAGATATTCAATAACGAAACGGTTACGATATATGGTGACGGAACAACATATAGAGATTATACTCACATCGAAGATATAATCAATGGAATTATAGCTTCTATAAATTATAATAAAACTCCATTTGAAATTATAAACCTTGGCTCATCTTCACCAATAATTTTAAACGACATGGTGAAATATATTGAAAAAGCTTTAAATAAAGATGCAAACATCAAACACTTTCCACCGCAAAACGGTGATGTTAACAGAACTTTTGCAGATATCACCAAAGCACGAAACTTACTCGGTTATGAACCACAAATAAAATTTATAGATGGACTAAACAGATTTGTTCAAGAATTTGTTTCTCGGGAAAAGCAAAACGCTAAATAATATGAAGAATGTTGCAAGCGTTATTGTTATTCCGCATAAATCATAAAGGTATTTAAACGACAACAGAAAGAAAAAGGAAGCAAAATCCCCAAAGAATGTGTTTGTCGAAGATGTTGTTGCTCTGTTAAAATCATTTGTGTTTTCGTGTATTTTTGAAACTGTATAGATATTAAAGATAACAAAAAGACAAATTGCCAAACATATAGTAAGTATAACCCCTGATATGAAAATATAATTTTTCATTTGATAAGCTGATAATATTAATAAAAATGAACATAATGTTGCAATGTATTCTATATTAATAAGTTTTTTT
>CACZPB010000033.1 GCA_902782905.1 uncultured bacterium | reverse complement strand
CGGAGATAAGAAAACTTGTGTTTTGTGTTTTAGACGTCTGAATGATTTTGAGTGAAGAATCTTATCTCTGTCCCGTTGAAACGCGGTTCTAATCTCATATTCTTCAAATCGCGGATGCTTTCTCCCCTTTGATTCCAAACATTTTGTAGCATATGGGGAAAGAATTTCGTATTCTCTTTTTTCCAATTGTTCTTTTATTGTTATCGTATTCATAACAAAATTATACAAACATATTTTTGTACTGTAAAGATTGCCTTATATTTATTTATAATGTATCATTGTACATGTATTTGGGAGGGTGTGAATGGAAATTTTTAGCTTGGATTATACAATAAGATTACTGGTTGCAGCAGGACTGGGGTTTCTTCTCGGGTTAGAAAGAGAACTTACAAATAAATATGCCGGCTTAAGAACGCATATCCTTGTTTGTCTGGGTGCTTGCGTATTTACACTGCTTTCTATTTATGGTTTCCCGACTTTTGCCGACGGTGATAACGTTATAGTGACTCAAGCAACAGGAGTTAGAGATACTGCAAGAATAGCTGCTCAAATAGTAACAGGTATCGGTTTTATTGGCGCAGGTACTGTTTTGAGAAATGGTCCTATGGTTTTTGGGCTTACGACTGCAGCTACGTTATGGATTGCAGCCAGTATAGGTATGGCTTGCGGAGCCGGAATGTATGATGTTGCAGTAATTGCGACCATTTTAAGCGTTGCGGTTTTGACAATAATCAGAATTTTCGAGAAAAATTTCTTACCAAATAGCGGAAAGCAGATTAGAAGATATAAACTATCTGTTTACTGTGAGGGAAAAGATGCAAAAACCATATACGGATATTTAATGTCAAAAGCAGATAATGTAAATGATTTTTCTGAAAAGAAATTAATCGAAAACCCGCAAAAGTGCAGATTAACAGCTTCTATTGAACTTTGTCATAAAAAACTTATTGATGATATTTATAAGAAACTATACGAGCTTACGGATGTAGATTCAGTAAGTTTGCAGGAATTAAATGATTAGAAATAAAAATAAAAGTCAAATATTAACAAAAAAGATAACAAAAACTATTTTTGAGTATGGTAGAACAGTATTCTTATCTCTTGGTGTTGCGTTGGTACTGACTATATTTTTGAGTTTACACGCAAGAAATGAGATGATAAGAAACCTGTATACTTCAGGTTCAGAACAAAACAAAATTGATGAGCAAATAGCTAAACAGATTATTGCACAATCTGATTATATGCCTGATCTAGAGAAACGAAAGTATTCAATATGCCTTCACGTCGGTAGTTTATATGAAACGGCAGGAAATTATGAAAATGCTCGTCAAGCTTATGAGCTGGCAATTACTAAGGCAAAAAATGGAGTTTATACTCCTTATTATAAATTAGCTTCAGTTCTTATAAAAGAAGGCAAATTCGACGAGGCAAAAAATATTATAAATTCTGTACAGGATGCAAATGATAAAAATTTGATAAAATTTAAAACCAGAATAAATATAGAAATGGGAGATAAGTATTATTCAATCGGTAAATTTATAAGTGCTTCGCATTGTTATGAACAAGCAAAATATTATTATGATAAGTTTTCAAACAAAGATAAAGAAGTGGATAGTGCAATAATAAAACGACTTGTAAGTTCTTATGTAGAGACTGCAGATACTATAGTAAAAGAAGGTTACAATACCGATGCGGCGAAATTTTTAACTAAAGCACTGAATTTAAAACCTCAGGATAATTCCATAAGATATAAACTCGCAGTAATTTATGCTGATTTGGATGCCTCACAATCTGTCAAGTATTTTGAGCCGTTATTATCAGAAATGCCTCAGTATATTGATTATGATATATATAATAAGGCTATTATAAAAGCGGCTAACATAGCTGATTTAGAAGGTAAAACGACTGAAGCGAAGTATTTGAGGTATAAATTACATACAAAAGACATGTTTTTAAATCAAAAAGTTGTTTATAAAAGTGATGTTGAGATAATATGCAATTCATTTTCAATCAAGAAATTTATGTTCAAGTATCATCTTGTCGGACACTATACAATAAAAAATATTTCACCAAATAACATAAATAAACTATATGCTGATTTTGTACTTAAGCAAAATGATAAAGAAAAAGAAATTGTAAAAATTCAATGCGCTAACAAAAAGAATCCGTTGATTTCGCATACCGGTGCTACTGACGAAATAGAAGTTAAGTTCGGTAAAAATATATTTACCCAAAAAGAACTTGAACAATATACTATAGATATTTATTTATATAAAGATGAAAAATTTAAAACTCTCATAGGAACTTATACAATACCTGAAAAATATTTCTAACGTACAAGTATCGGTGCGGATGCCAATAGTGTT
>CACZPB010000032.1 GCA_902782905.1 uncultured bacterium | reverse complement strand
TTTCTCTTGTTCTTCTGACTGTTTCGTATACTTTACGAGGGTTAGAAGTACCTTAAGCATCTTTAAATGCCAAAGAATCAAAAGGAATTCCCGCATCTAAAATATTACGTAGAACTCTTTCATAAAAATCAGCGTCGTGCGCACCTTCACAGCCATAAGGAAGCTCCATCATTGTAATGGTAGCTTCGTGTCTTAGACCGTATTTTTTGATTGAATTTGCTGAATCTATCAAATTATTAACATCATTTAAAGCATCAAAGTTTCTGATTACGTTAACACCGTGCTTTGCGAACATTTTTGCGTGCAAATCAATTACGTCACGCGGTTGAGAGTTCAAACCAACAACGTTAACACCACGTGCTAAAGATTGCAATGTAACGTCAGGACCAACTGCTGCTCTAATCTTATCCATTGTTTCAAAAGCATTTTCATTACAGAAGAATATCGGAGCTTGGAAACGAGCGCCACCGGCTGTTTCAAAATGCTTAAGACCTGCATCAACCGCAGCTTGCAGTGCAGGAATAAAATCATCAACGAGAACCTTTGCCCCGAAGATTGATTGGAAACCGTCACGGAATGACGTATCCATCACCTTAATTTGTTTTGTCATCTTTGTATCTCCATTTTACGTATTAATTTTTGTATTCACTCAATAATTATTTTTTGAATAATGCCGCTACAATAGCCGCCGCAATTTCCGAGTCATCACTTTTTGCAACTGCCTTCTTTGCTCCGGCAGTAACCGGCACTGCCTCAGGGAAAATTTCGTTTAATTTTCTTACAACTTTTGACATGATAAACATTGAAACTATCATCAAACATAAGAAAGAAAGAACCGTTCCCATGCCTATAAGCATTGCGGACAATCCGTCAACTAACAGTTCGTTCATAAAATATCTCCTATATACAATATCTGTTTTTTGTCTTCTTCACTTTTTAATACCAAAGCGCCGTTCGAGGTTACATCCTCTGCAATTCCTTTATAAATTTTGTCGAAAACTTTTACGGCTACTTCTTTGTTGAGAAATTCTGCTCTTTTTTTATAATCTTCTCTTATTAATAAAAAACCTTCCTCAATAAATCTATTGTACAACAAACAAAATCTCTCCAAAACTTTTTTTAAAAAAACATCTTTATCTATACACTCTCCAGCCTCAATATTTAGCGAGGTAGCAGGCTGGTCAATTTTATCCAGAACATCTTTGGAGACATTGAGATTTACTCCAAAACCCAAAACTAAACCATCAAAATGCTTTCCGTTATTTACCCCTTCAGCCAATATGCCGGAGATTTTTTTACCGTTTATTCTGATATCATTCGGCCACTTAATTTTGGGAGGGGAAATAGGATTATACTCTTCCATTACTTCTGCCAAAACTACGCAGAGAAGCTGTGTAAGATTGGAATAGACTTCCTTCATTTCAGAAGAAGGTTTTAAAACAATTGAGGCATAAATGTTATCTTCGCCCATATAATTCCACTTTCTCTCAAGCCTGCCCCTGCCTGATGTTTGGTTGTAAGTATAAACAACAGTTTTGTCAGAAAGTTCTTTTATGTACTCTTTTGCATACTTGTTTGTTGAATCGACTGTTTCTAAATATAAAAGCTCCATAGAAAAATTATAACCCAAAGTAATTAAGTGATTAAGCAGTTTTTCAATGAAAAGTGGAAATTTGCATGTTGGGCATACCTGCCCAGCAAGAAAGCTTAAAAATTGAAAATTGACTTAAACCCAAATTTAGGGTTAAATTAGACGTATGAAAATTATAATTTACGGAGCTAACGAAATCGGCTCAATGATTGCGTCAGAATTCTATACTTCTAACGACATAACAGTCATTGACGATGAAAAAAATAAAGTAGATGCGTTCAACAAGCTAGACGTTGAATTTATATCAGGTAACGCGTCAAACATAGAAGTCTTAAAACAAGCGGGAATTAAAGAAGCAGACATTTTTATTGCTTGCAATGAATCTGACGAGCTTAATATTGTTGCCTGTCTTACGGTTAAAAGACTAAGCCAAGCAAAAACACTTTGTTTTGTAAGAAAAGAGGAGTATAAATCATCACTCGGCTTGGCAAAAGATGCTGAATACAATGGTGATTTTTATATAGATAACGTCATTTGGCCGGAAGAACTTTTAACACAAGAAATCTTTAGAATAATTACAGTAGCAAAGGCTTTGGACGTTGAAAATTTCGCTTCTGGCCGCGCCAGACTTTTGGAATACAAAATTGCCGAAAACTCGGTTCTTGTCAATTGTATGCTTAAAAATTGCGAGTTTCCAAAAGATACCTTGATTGTCGGAATAACAAGAGAAGGAAAATTATTTATTCCAAACGGAGAAACGACCCTCAAAAAAGACGATAAGGTTATATTTATGGGACTTTCGGATTCTCTAAACATTCTTGCAGGTAAATTTTTCCACGAAAAAGAGTTTGTAAAATCCGTAACTATTATTGGCGGCGGAAATGTCGGTTTAAAGCTTGCAAAAAGACTTGACGGACTCAAAATAAAAATCAAAATTATTGAAAGAGACGAAGACAGATGTAATTATCTGTCTCAAGAGCTTGATAACGCGCTGATTATCCATGGGGACGGAACTGATTTGGAACTTTTAAACGAAGAAGATGTTGCCTCCTCTGACGTTGTTGTGAGTGTTACAAACAACGATGAAAAAAACCTTCTTTGCTCGCTTCTTCTAAAGAATTTGGGTGCAAAAAAGGTTATCTCCAGAGTCTCAAAAAACACAAATATTGCACTTTTTGAGCAAGTGGGAATTGATATTGCAATTTCTTCAAAAAGTGCATCTCTAAACGAAATCAAGAACAATATTAAAGATACAAATGTAGGCATTCTTGCAACTGTTGAACAAGGACAGGGAGAAGTTTTGGAAATCGTGCTTCCGCAAAACTTTACCGAAACGAAGCTTATGAACTTAAAACTTCCGGCAAAAGCTGTTATAGGTATTGTTCAGAGACGAAACAGAATTATTATTCCAAACGGTGCAACGCAGATTATGAGCGGAGACAATTTGATTATTTTGACTACAAGCGTGGACGCACCTGTTATTAAAGAATTTTTTGAGGGTATTTAATAATGAGACTTACTTATCTTTCATACACATTCAGTCTTGTTATGAGATACTTTAGCATTATGCTGCTTGTACCGATTGCAGTTGCTCTATATTACCGCGAACATAATGCAATTTTGCCGTTTTTAACAGCTGCGCTAATTGCAATAACAATTTCTTTATTAATAAGATTTTCTATAAAAGGAAGCGAGCAAATAAAATCGATAAACGATATTAAAAAATCTGAAGGGCTTACTGTTGTAACTTTTTCGTGGATTTTTGCAGGTATTTTTGCCGCAATTCCGTATTTATTTTTCGGAATAAGCCCTATTAATGCTCTTTTTGAAGCAACATCCGGAATTACAACAACAGGCGCGACAGCGTTTTTACACTTTGATTATCCGCACGCACTTCTTTTTTGGCGTTCATTCACTCAGTGGCTCGGCGGCATGGGAATTATAGTCTTATTTATTGCTGTTCTTCCTCAATTCGCTATTGCCGGAAGACAGTTGTTTTTTGCAGAAGCCCCCGGACCTACCGAGGAAAAATTTACTCCCAGAATTAGAAGCACGGCAGCCGCTCTTTGGAAGGTTTATGCGGGACTCACAATAGTTGAAATAATAGCGCTCAAACTCTGCGGAATGGATGGATTTTGCGCCCTTTGCCACTCATTATCATCACTCTCGGGCGGAGGTTTTTCTCCGAATCAGACAAGCATTATCGGATATTCACACAATATAATGTGGATAATAACATTTTTTATGTTCTTTGCTGGCGCAAGTTTCAACCTTCAACACAAAGCTTGGACAAAATTGAACCCATTCTTATTATTTAAAAACGAAGAATTTAAGGTTTATTTTTCTGTTGTTGTAATAATTTCGGTTTTGCTGGCAGGATCACTTTTTGCGAATATGCACTACAACTTTTTTGATAGTTTAACTCACGCATTTTTTAACGTATCCTCTCTTGTATCCTCGACAGGATTTTGCAGCATAGATTACGCACACTGGGATTATGTAAGCAAGCTGCTTTTAGTTGTCATTATGCTTTTTGGCAGCTGCGCAAGCTCGGCAGGCGGCGGTTTGAAGGTAACAAGGTGGCTTTTAATATTCAAGATTATGAAATCTGAGATGATGAAAATACTTCACCCTAAGGCTGTATATAATATCAAGATTGGAAACGCATCTGTACCAAAGGACATTCTTTACCAGACACTTATGTTTGTTTCTTTCTATTTCGCACTGATTGCTCTTTCTGCACTTCTAATAGGAATTATAGAAAAAAATACTGTCATTTCCATAATTGGTTCTATAGCAGCCGTCGGGAACATAGGTCCGGGGCTTGGCGTAATCGGCCCTTTGGGGCATTTTGCCGACCTTCAACCGCTCACGAAATGCATACTTATCATTGATATGCTTGCTGGGCGTCTTGAATTAATTCCGTTCTTGGTATTATTCCAAAGAGATTTGTGGAGTTTTAGAAAGTAGGTTAAAATCCAGTTTTTATAATATTTGTAGCTTTTTCACTTTTTATAATGCTTTTATTTGCGGGTCTTACAATCGAAGGGGTAGAAGTATTATACCAGCACCTTGGAGGATAAAAACCGCGCGGATAATACATTCCGTCGTTACCATAGAGACCTGTTGAATACGTAAAAATCGGTATCATATTTTCATCATAAAATGTTTGAGAATATTCTTTTAATGTTTTTTGATTTGGTGCGTTTTTTATCAATGTAGATGGATCGTCAACTTTTTTGTCATAAAAATCGTACAAAACATAATTGTCACCGTCTTTTTTGTATGTTCCGACCCTATTTCCCATCTGGTCGTAAACCTTGATTGAATAAGCACCGGCTTCTGTTAAAAAAAACATAAAAATAAAAATTAGTAATAAAATTTTACGCATAGACACTCCTGAAAATAAAACGACATGTTTGGTAATAAAGTTCATTTTCATGTTAATATATAGTCAGGAGATAGATATGTCAATTAGAAAAGTTGTTAAATATGGCGAACCGTCACTTAGAGAACCTTCAAAAGAGGTACACAAAGTTTCGCAAAAAATTAAAGTTTTAGTAGATGACCTTTTGGACACAATGTATGTCCAAAATGGCGTAGGACTTGCAGCACCGCAGATCGGAGAAAACTATAGAGTTTTTGTAATAGATGTTTCTACAGATAAAGAGCCACTGAACCCGATAGTTTTTATCAATCCTAAGATAATAAAAAAATCCGGTGCTGTAATAAGTCACGAAGGGTGTTTGAGCTTTCCTGAAGCGTTCACTGACGTAAAAAGATATGCAAACGTAATGGTAAAAGCTATGGACAGAAACGGACGCTCATTTGTTCTTGAGGCAAAGGACGGAACACTTTTGGCTCGCTGTATTCAGCACGAATTTGACCACCTTAACGGGGTTCTTTTTATTGACCACGTTATAAACAGGTTTGAGGCAGAAGCTGAGCTTGAAAAACATAACCTTCCGCCAATTCAGGTCGATAAAATTTTAGACGAACCCGACTTGGAGCCTGAAATAAAGAAGCTTCTTGAAGAAAAGGTTAATCAAAAAGATGACAAACAAGATTAGCTTAGTATACTTTGGAACTCCTGATATAGGACTGCCTTCTTTAGAGCATTTTTATAATTCTGATAAGTTTGAACTACTCGCTGTTGTAACTCAACCGGACAAGCCCTCAGGCAGAGGTCAAAAGCTGACACCCAGTCCGATAAAGAAGTTTGCTCTGGAGCATAATATACGAGTATTTCAACCAAAATCAATAAGAAAAGAACCGGAAATTATTGAAGCTCTTAAAGAGCTAAAACCCGACTTTTTTGTAACCTTTGCATTTGGACAAATTCTCTCACAAGAGGTTTTAGATATTCCAAAATATGAGACGATAAATCTTCATGTTTCGCTGCTCCCGAAATATCGCGGTGCAAACCCCATCCAGAGAGCCATAATGAACGGAGACGAGATTACCGGAATTTGTACAATGATTACTGAACTTGGGCTTGACTGCGGCGATATTTGTATGAAAGAGCCAATCTGCATTACCCCGAATATGAACTGCGTTGAACTTTTTGAAATCTGCGCATCACATTCGCCGGAGCTTTTGGAAAAAACATTGATGGGAATTAAAGATGGAACTCTTAAGCCCGAAAAGCAGTGCGAAGATGGAGTGTGTTTTGCCGACAAACTAAAAAAAGATGAGTGCCGGATTGATTGGAGCAAATCCGCAAAAGATATTCACAACCTTGTTCGCGGCGTATACAAATGCCCCGGAGCATTTTTCATCTATCAAGACAAAATCATAAAAGTTATGGAAACAGAACCTTTAGAAGAGAATCTTGAAGGAGAAATCGGAAGTTTTGTCAGAAAATCAAAGCTGGGAATAGATGTAAAAACAGGTTCAGGAATTCTGCGCCTCATAAAAGTTAAACCCGAAGGCAAAGGCGAAATGCTCGCAAGAGACTGGGCAAACGGATTGAAATAGAAACATGAATATAAAATAATACGGGTATTGACCAATATATGCAATTAGGTGTAAAATCTGGCTATAGGGATAAGTGCATATAAAATGATAAATCCAACATCCGCAATACGGCTATCCAGTCAATACACAAAGGGAACTATCTACTCAAGAGTAAAAGTATCCGAACAGCTCAACCGAAATCTTTTTTCGGAAATAATACCGCTTTTCAAGGATAGAAGCCACTGTTTCTTATCTGAGCTTAGGTCTCGTTATGAGGCATCCATGCCCGAAAATAAGAAAGTAAAAATTGTTCCAATTAAACAGAGCGTTAATTCGGGAGAAAGCGGCTATATTATGCTCGACTATGACAGGCCTGACCCTTATTATATTTTAGGCATAGAAGCAAGAAAAAAAGGTAAAAGAAAAAGCATACACATAAAAAGTTTGCCTTATGTCATGCATGAATCAACACACTTATTTGATTTTTTGCTGAATCCAAAATACCTTATGAATATGGCAAAAATGAATAAATTAGATATTTGGGAAAAGCCGTATTTTAAAATTTATGATGAATTATATTACAACCCAGAACACACATGTGAATGGGGACTGAGAAACAAGAAAAAAATACTAAAAGACGCAGAAATTAAAACAAAAACAGCACTGAAAGATGTTCCGTTTGAAGAAAAGCTTACATTTCTAAATTTTATAAAATACAGCATGCAAACAGAACTTAATGCTTATAATCAAGAATTTCATTTTGCGAATCTTTTAAAAAATACCAGAAATTTTGCTGCTTTTAAAAAATGCAGAAATCTTAACGATTATTATCATTTCGCAGAAAAAATTAAACTTGTAAATGCACTTATAAAAGAAACTTTAGAAAATAAACGGCACAAAGGTGATTTAACTATATTTTCTTCCGCTTTGAAACTCTGTCAAAGACTTCTTCAAAACTTTCAATAGGAACAAGCTTGTAGCCGCAATGCTCCGCGAGAGTTCCCCCCATACCAAACAATTCTTCCTGCGGATATCTCCTGCAAATTCCGGGGCGTCTTTTGTGGATTTTGCATTTCTTTGTTTCTTTGTCCAAATTTTCACACTCAAAAACAAGCCCCGTTTCATCCTTATCAACAACTTTTAAAAAAGTATAAAACTCGTGCTGTGTCTTTAGCTTCTCAAATTCTTCCTCGGTTTGAATAATGTTTCTGTGCTTTACATAAATTTTTTGACAGCACCTTCCGCAAGCGTTGCAAGAGCCGACTCTATAATACTTTCGTTTTAAAACATAGAGGTAAAAGTACTTTTTAAGTTTTTTAAACATTTACTGTCCCAAATTCTTTCTGTGAAATCTTGCCGCCTGCAAAATTCAGGGTATTTGAGCTGCCATTTACAAGCAAATGAAGCAAACTCATTCTCTCCTCAAGCTCGTTCTGCATTTTGGGGTTTAACATCAAACAGTTTTCATACTCTATAAGTGCGAAATGAAAATTATTTTCACTAAAATATTTGTCCCCCCACTCTTTAGCCCCAATATAGCTCTTGTCATCAAACGAACTTCCGAGCTCTTTTATGAGCTTCATTGTCTTTAAATACTCGCCTTGATTGTGAATAACAAGCGGCAAAAGCCTCCTCATAGAAGCATACGCACCAATATAATCACCCAAGTTTATATAAGCAGATGTAAGCTTTTGCAAAACATCCAAAGACTTGTTATCCAAGCAGTAAGCCTGTTTTAAATAAATCAGCGCGTGCATATTATCATTTTCTTTTAAATACGCAGAGCCCAAAAAGTGATTTATGTCAAAACTCGTCGGTTGATTTTTGACTGCAAAATTTAAAAATTCAATTGCAGATTTATAATCCATTCTTGAAACGGCCATTTTTGCCTTCTGCATAAACTCGTTTCCGACCTTAGAACACTTATCGAGACTTTCTTTTATTGCAGAATATGACTCTCCTTTAGAACTTGCATTCTTAAGATATTTTTCATAATAAAAAACTGATTGGAACTTCATTCCGCAGGAAAAATAAGAGGTCGCAAGATTTAGACAAAGGTTTTCGTCATTAGGCTTATTTACAAGAGCACAGGCCCAATTATATATTGCACCTTTTATATCTTCCTTTTTGTACAAAATATTCCCTAAATAATAATATGAAGGATTGCTGAATTTTTCTAAGCCTATAGATTTTTTAAAATATTCCTCAGCTTGATTTATATCACCCATTTTGTAATAACATTTACCGATACGGTGATACAATTTATAGGATATGTTAGTGTTAATAAGACTCATATACAGCTTGATTGCCGCAGCATAGTCACCTGTCTTGTAGTGGTTTTTTGCCGCCTCAAGTTTTTTGGCTTCCATGTCGGAATTGTCAGCTATATAATAATCAGACGATACCATAGCTGTATTTTAGCATATTTACGCGTTCAGGTCATCCCACAATTTAGAATTCGTTACAAGCTCACTTAAAACATCCTCTTCAAAAGCGTCTACAACGCCGTCATCAAAGAGCTCGCGCATTTTTTCCAAATAAGAAATATCCTCAGGATTTTCAGAAGCAATTTTTGTAAACTTCTTTACATCCAAATCTCTCTGAAACATTTTCATCGCATCAGAAGAAATTTCTGTTTTGTCTACATAAGGATTTGTTGCATATCCGTTTTTCTGAAAAGCATTCCTGACATTCGCAATATTAACAACATTTCCTGCATTAAATTGCGAGTTATATAATAAATCTTTGTTATTGTCGTTGATATTGTTGAACATTGCTCCCCAATCTCCCCAATTTATTTTTCTTACATTATCATATATTTAAGCCGATTTGTTATCAACTGTTTGTATGATATTTAAGCCAAATTTTTAATAATTCCGACAATTTTACCTACTAGAATTAAATCATCAAAAGCACTTTTCTCAATTGTACGCACTCTGTACTCGGGGTTATCTGATTTTATAATGATTTCATCTATATTTTTAGATAATCTTTTTACAAAAAACTCACCATTATAACAAAATACATAGATTTTGTTATCTTGAATTTGGTCACCGCTCCAATGTTCAACAATCAATTTGTCACCGTGCTCAATTGTCGGTGACATGCTGTTTCCGGTTGCATTAATCATAGAGTATAACTTGCTTTTTGAATATCCGCTAATCATACTCTCTGCTATCGGGAGTTTAGATTTTTCACTTGAAAAGACAATGCTGCCCGTTCCGCAGCTTGCAAAAACATCAGTATAATAATCAATATAAATAACATCCGCACTCAGAGCATCCGTAACTCTGTAAAGTTTAAAATTGAAATACTGTTCAACCTTCTCTAACTCGCTAACCGTAACTTCACTCTCATTTTTTATACGGTTACTGATTGTTTGGCGTGTAACACCCAAACTTTCAGCAAGCATAGACTGGTTAACGGCAGAGCCGGTTTGATTTGTTATTACACTAATAAGTTCGTCAAGTTTCACAATTTCACCCAATTTGGAAAACAATGCTTGACATTTGTATTATATTGTTTTACAATAGTTTACAGATGTCAGCTTATATTTGATATTATTGCATATTAATTGCGTTGTGTCAAACATGACTTTTTAATTATTATTTGGGAAAAAGGGGATTAATGTTCACATGATATATATGTACGGTGTATCATGCAGTGAAACAAAAAAAAGAAAAATGCACAAAATTACTAAAGAGTTTGGTGCAAGATAAGGAGGGGCCATATGAATAAAAGAGCAAGCAGGAAAAACGGGAAAATGGGAGGAAGACCTATTCCTGAAACAGATATGAAAATCAATTTACCAAATATTGAATTTGTTATCCTAACGCCGAAACAATACACAATATTGCTAAAAAGGTATGGTGCAACAATTTTAGAACAAGCTGTCAATATTCTTGAAAATTGGCTCAAAACCAGTCCTGAGGGTGAAAAATACCGAGGGAAAAATAACTATGCCCACTTTCGCTCTGACGGATGGCTTATAAATTCTATTAATTGAATTCGATTATGCGCTCAAATTTATTAAGCGCAAAAAATTTTTTTATAGGTTTTATTACTGTCATGGCAAACAGATCTTATATAATGGCAAATCTAAAAGGACTGAGTTTTGTAAAATACAGGGGGGATTCAATCCGCTTGTCTCAAAGAGTACCCAAAACCGTTGATGATGTTTGGATTGGTGTGGCCAAACGACCGGATAAGACAAAAAGAATAACCACATATCGAGATAAAAATGGCAACATTATTGAGCGTTGTTTTGACCTTGGTGACGGATATTTGAGAAACAGAATTTATCAAAATAAGACGACCGAAATCGGCAGTGGAGAAAGTGTTAAATCTACTATAGTCAAGGAATTTAAAATTCGAAAAAGAATGCTAAAGGCATATTTTGACATTTTAGAAGACTATAAAGAAGAACATCCCCCGAAAACAACGCTATGGACACCAATTAAGGTTATTGCAAACCATTTGTCAACAACCAAAAACGGTGAAAAAATCCTTTCTCAGGTAAAAATAACTGACATGGAAACGCCAACAAAAGAAATTCACACTTTTATAGAATTTCCTCGCAAAACGGATAAAAATAAAAAAACGAGCTTAAAACTACTATCATATATGGTAAATACTCTCACAGGAAAGGTTTTGCCGAAATCTAAAAAAACAGAGGGTGTAAAATTTCCTTCTGATGACAGCTTTTTAAATTTTCGTGCAATGGACATTAATGACGCAATTGAGCCGATTACAAGATTTTTTGTAAAGAAACGCAGCTTAAAAAAGGCAGATATTAAAATCAATCCTGAATATTATCCACAGAATGAAGATGAAAAACTGTTTGCAGCACATTTTGATCCAAATAACGGTTCAATAAATTTCAATATAAATTATCGCCCTGCATCTAAAACAGGACTTGTTGGCACAGCCGCACACGAAGCTGAACATGGCTGGCAGTATTTTTTGAAGGCACTATCAGGACATGCTGCAGGAGATTGGGAAGAAGGAGCATTTGAGACTTTTGGCAAACTCTGTGATGAAAAACTTGTCCGAGAAGCAAGAAGATACACCAAGTCTATAGAAAATTATACCCCGCTTTCGGAAGAACTAAAACAAAGCGGCAAAATTGATGAATACAGAGATAACTATATTGAAAAAATGGCAAACAAAGCTGGAGAAAAGGCTCGGAAAAAATATGATATTGAGGGGAAACAACTAAGGCGCTCTTTTCCGCATATTCCCGAAAAATTTTTATAATACTGATCTTAAATTGACTTAAGCTAACTATATTCAGATAAATATTTTTGATATCTATCGAAAATCTCTTTTTTTAAATTTATGCTTACTTGATTATTTAAGTTTGCATGCCACTTCTCTACAAATCTATTTCTATTTGTTGTAAATTTTTCATTTAATGAATTATCATTATATGTAACCGTTTCAAAATGCATTACTCTGGATTGGAGCACATTCGCTATTTTTAAACCTTTTTGTCTTATTTTGAAACACAAATCAGTATCTTCATAAAAAGCAGGGTAAAATAATTCATCAAATCCGCCAATTTCATCAAAAAGATTTTTAGATAAAACAATGCTGCATCCACTTTTATAATCAAAATCACGGTTTAGAGTTTCTAATAAACTTGGATTGTATTTACAATGTCGTCCAATTTGACAAATTGAACCATCATTAAAAACTATTGCGCCCATCTCATTTATTTCACCTTTCGGAGAAATAATTGTCGGACCGGCAACTCCAACGGTTTTATCCGTTTCTAACAAATCTATTATTGGCTTAAGCCAATTTTCATAAAATAACATGTCGTTATTCAAAAACGCTATATACTTACCCCTAGCGTATTTTGCTGCATTCATACAATTTTTACCAAATCCTGAATTTGAACTTGTTCTTACATGTTGTATTCCTTTTATATACTTTGATATTTGCTGTGTTAAATCCGCGGAATTATCATCCGCAACAATTATTTCATAAGAAATATTGCATGTATTTTTCAATATGGAATACAGACATTCTCTTGTCATTTTATATTTGTTATAAACAGGAATAATCAAGGAAACCAACGGTTCTTGCTGTTCCGTAAATTCAAAAGTCTTTGGTGCAAAATACCATCCGTAATTTTTTAATATTCTAAATTTTGTTTTTAAATACTTATACATAGTCATATTTTTAAGAAATAAATTTTTCTACAATTGTGTTAGCACATCTTTCCCAAGAAAATCGTTTTGCGTTTTCTAACCCTTTTTGGCTGTATTCATCACGCAAGTTCTGATTATAGTAATACTTTTCGTAAGCTTCTATATGCTCGCGATCACTATCCCATTTTATCATTATTCCAGCACTATCAACAACCTCCGGCAACGATGAATTGTCAGATGTTATAACCGGACACCCACAGCTCATGGCTTCCAGAGGAGGCAATCCAAAACCTTCATATTGAGATGTGTATACAAACCATTCTGCTCCGCTATACAATGCAGGTAAATCTTCATCGTCAACATAGCCTATTTTTAAGATTTTATCTTCATATTGACCAAGGTCATGAATTTCTGATTCCAAAATCGAAATAAATTTCTTCCACTGACCTCCGCCTAACACAAAATACAAATCATTAATATTATTCTTTTTAATAAATTCAACAAAAGTCTTTATTGTTCTTAAAAGGTTTTTTCGTGGTTCTAAAGTACACAAACTAAATATGTAATTTATGTTTTCAGGAATTCCATATTTTATTTTTGCATTCTTTATTTGTTCAAAATTGCTTGGTTTAAAAATATCACTACAAGCTAACAGAGCTGTCTTTATTTTTTCTTCATTGATAACAGGGAAGTATTTCAAAAAATCTTGACGAGTATATTCCGAATTTGTAAAATAGTAATCTTCATTATTTATAGTCTCAATTAGTTGGCTATACCAACTTCCTTTTTTACTATACGGATGATATTCCGGTAATACTAGCGGTATTGCATCATGTAAAAAAATCGCTTTCTTTATTTGCATCCTATTAAAAGGATAGGGTATTTTTGTTTGTGGAGAAAAAAATACATCAATCTCTTTTTCATATTTTAACAATGAGCCTCTAAACAACAAGTATTGAACTTTCAATATTGGTTTTAAAATTCTAACCATAATATCCCACAAAAATTTTGCAAAATTTTCCTTGTTATTTTTTGAAATTGTCCTCTTTTTCAAACAATAATTATAAAATTTTGTAAGACTATTCATCGGGACATCAGAAATAATGTCAAATTTATAATCCTTAAAATCATTCTCAAGTGTTATATATAATTTTGCTAATTCTTTATAGTTACAATATAAAGAAATATTTAAATCTTCCCTTTTCGAAAGCGCTTTTAAAATGTTCATTGCGGCAAAATAAATTCCCGAACGAAAACATCCCTTATTAGCACCACTGGAAAGTGATGTCGCATCAAAAACAAAATTCACTTTTGCCATTCATTTTCTTCCTCTTTAAGAATATCTAAAAGTTTCGGATATTCACATATTAGCTTATTAATTCCGACAGCTGCATCTATTCCCTCACTATTCGGTTTATTTATATTACACAAACCAAATTGCTGCGTATCTTCTATTGTACAAATTGACAAATCATAGCCACGGACTTGGCAAGTTTTTGTTTTGCCAAGCACCGACATTGCCCAGAACCATACATCATCATGAGTAGGTATAATTTCTCTAAATTTTTGAATATTCAACACTTCTGGATCTAAACAATGCGGCGGATACAAAACGCCGCCATATCCCATTAAAAGATTATAATATGATGGTTCAGGAAACTTTGTAGTAAACATTGTGTTTGTCGAAACCATATTAAATTCCGAATTTTTTATATACCCTCTCCAAGTACGATTTGCATATATGTAACTTGGATTTTTTAAATATGCAGAATACAAGTCCTCTATAATATTTTGTGGATAGTAAAAATCGTCATCTAAAGTTATTATAATATCATTAGAATATTCTCTGAGCGTCGGAATCAGCTTCTGAAAAGAGCGCATATACTCACACCAACTTATAGTAAGTCCGAATTCTCTGAGTCTTAACAAGCTCTCAGGCAAATCTTTTTCCCTGTTCGGAAATTCAGAATCAGATAGCCAAAGTATCAACTTATCAGGTTTTATTGTTTGAGTTAACAAATTTTCAATAACAAAATGTACTTTTTTTATCCTTGCAGGAAAAGATGTGAGCGAAACGATTATATTTTGTTCTCTTGGCTCTGTATTCAAGCCAAACGCTTCTACTCTCCTTGCATCGAAATTTCTGATTTTGTGCCTAATTTTTAAAATAGGTCTCTGAAGAATATAAACAATGTAGTGAGCATCAACGTCTTTTATCTCAAATAACTTCATATTCTCTCCAACATATCCTCAATGTTACCGTCAATATTGCCGATTGAGTTAATATACAAAAGCGGACGAAGGGGCTCTCTTGACTTGTTCGCATTAAACGTGTCTCCGTGTTTTGACTACTGTGCTCTCCCACATACATCAAAAACACTCCGCACTCTGCTCACAAGTCGCTCGAACCCTGACCAAACTTCGTTTGGTGGTTCTCGCCCTCTCTATATACTTGTTTCAATATACAAAAAGCGGACGAAGGGGCTCGAACCCTCGACGTCAACCTTGGGAAGGTTGCATTCTACCACTGAATTACGTCCGCTTGATATGGATTATTATAGCATAAAGAAAAATTAAGAACGATACAAAAATTGTCGGTCAAGCATTGATTGACAGCAACGATTTTGTGCCAATGCATTGTGTTGACAACGTCAACACAATGGAATATAATGATATTATGGAACAGCATAAATATAAAGTATTCAAAATAAGCGGTAAAAAGTTTGTTGTCAAAATGGATTTGAATCCAGTGACAAATGATTATGACTATCACATGTATATCAGACATTTAATTACACCAGAACAAGCAATCGCAGCATATTTTACTAAAACATATGAAACTTATAATCAAGATTATGACAGATACGAACTATACAGCCAAAAATACGACATTACTGTTTTCTATACATATTTTAAAGATGAAAATGTACTTTTAATAACTGCATTTCAAGGAGGCTCAAATGACTAAAAAAGAAACAATAAATATTCCTGAAATCGGCATCGCAGAAATTTCTGATTATATTCCGACTGCGGAAGAAGAACAAAAGATACTTCAATTTGAAAAACAGGCAGAAGAAGACATTGCAAAAAAGAAACAAACGGCAAATGTTAATTTTCGTTGGTCTGAATTTGAGATAGCAAGAGCAAAGAAAATTGCTGCAAAATTAGGTATTCCATATCAAACATATTTAAAAATGACATTAAAACAAGCAATGGATATTGATGAAAAGAAATTTATGTAAATTTCTTTATGTTTGATTCCTCTCCCCTAATTTTCACAATATTTTCCAACATTTCCGCATTAATTAATTAGAATACAAAAAACCAACTATGGACAAGATATTATGTTACGACAGTCTTCTGTTGTTTCAAATGCTGCTTTTATATTATTTTTGAGAGAAGATAGCAAAAACCCCTCCTTGCCTCCGCAATCCTCAAACATTTCCTCCAGTATCTCTACTATATATATTGAATCAAGCAAATTGTCTGATACTTTCTGAGTCAATGTTTCTAAATTCGTTTTTTCTTCCATAATTACCTCTTTATTACAATAAAATGTTAACTTAGTTATAACACAATTACAATTGATATGTCAATATAATTACAATAAAATTGTAATTATATTCAACAAAATGATAAGTAGGTATTATGGTTGCAGAAAAAAAGAGATTTGTTTTACTCGTAGATCCTGAGATTTTTGAAAAATTTAAAAAGCTTGCAGTTGAACAAAACCGCACAGCAGGAAATCTCGGTACAAAATTGATTAATGATTTTGTAAAAGAAAATTATAAAAAATAAGTTTTTATGTTTTTGTAAGGGATAACCAGACATACTTTTAATTGTCGGCTGTACCCCATCTAACCTGTCTTGACCTGCTCACATTAAACGAGCACGCTCACCGCTTCAGCTCTCTGCTCACAGGTCGTTCCCCATAAGGGGAGGAATGATGTTTTCTGGGAGCAGACACTAATGAGGCTCGCCGGTAGTTTCAAAACAATTTTGTAGTTTTATGGAATGCGAGCCGACAAAGTATTCTTTTCTTCTTGGTTGTCGGCATTAAACGTGTCTTCGGTTTTTGCCTTCTGTGCTATTCGCACCTTCGGCAAAAGACCTCCGCAC
>CACZPB010000031.1 GCA_902782905.1 uncultured bacterium | reverse complement strand
GATAGCTCAAACTACGTTGTGTTGTCCTTATCATTCGATTTCGAATTAACAAGTTTTTTTCGTCTTCTATTCTGTTTTCAAGGTTCAGCTTAAAGTGGCTCTCGCCACTAAACTAAATTTCCTTAACTTGATTGCTATTTATCAAATCATAAAATTTCGGGTTTTGATTCGTGCCGACTCTCGAATACTTAAACTTCACCGAGATGCGCTACTCTTAATTCCATAATGCGCCTGTCTGCACCAGCGGTTTCCTCACTGACAAGGTATATCATATTACATCAATTTTTAATGTCAACACCTTTTTTTAAATTTGTTGTAATATTTCTTAAAATAATAAAAAAGGCTGAATATATCAGCCTTAGAATTAAAGTGTAGAAAAATTAATTGCGTGTGTATACTTATTAACCAACCATGCCCATCAAACGGTCCATAACTGCATCCATAACTTGAGGAGCGCGTTCCGGTCCGAATTCTTGTTCAATTACTCCGTAAATTAGTTCAAAATTGTCCATATATCCTGCAACTCTGTCTGCAATAGTAGGATCTGTTTCAACGCCTACTGCAGGAGCCGGAGCATTTGTTTGAGCTACGAAGAAGTTATTTGCATTCAAGAAATCCATAACTTTGTTTGGATCAACTTGAGTTTCTTGATAATTTTGTTGAGGTTGTGCTTGTGCTTGAGCTTCTTGAGGAAGTTCTTCACCACCTTTTCTTTGCGGTACATAACCGCCTACACCATAGTTTCCATATCCGCTAATGTGTCCGATATTGTTTGCCATTTTTCTACTCCTTTAATTTTTCTTTTCTTTACTCCATGTATATCGGCATTTTTTTTGAAAACTTTAGGATTTTTAGGCAAAATTTCAAAAACTGTTACAAAACTTTACATTGCAAGGCTAAAACACAGCAGAATTAGGTATTTTAAGAATCAAAACACCTAATAAGATAAATTTCAGATAAATTACTTTATCACCCTCATCAGTCCTTCGGACAGCTTCTCCCCTCAAGGGCGAAGCGTAAAAATCGTAAATTAAATGACTTTATAATATATATTAATTAAACATCTTCTAAATCTTTAGCGAGTTTTATAAATTTTTCTTTGATAACTTGTTCAATACCGCGTTCATTGAGCTTGTCGACAACTTCTTTTGTAGTACCGAATCCGAGAACGCTTTCTGCGCCATATTGAGAATCACGCTTAATTGCAGCGACTTTTAAGAATCTTTCTGTTTCAGCTCCGACGTACTTAACGGGAGAGATTTTTAGGATGCAGTGCGTTGCATCTATTGCAGTATCTTTATTTTCAAATTCTGACCAAATTTCATCAAATTTGCCGAACTCAGGCACAGCTTTTGCTTTTACCCTAAGTTCTTCAACCATGTTTTTTATAAGCTCGTCTAACATATTTGTTCCTTGTTTAATTGGAGTAGTAACATTTTTAGAGTTAATCCCCCTGAAATTGGTACTATACGGAGTATACATATTAATACTGTTAATCATTTTACACCTTTCGTTCGTAATTAACAATATCAAAACATGTAAAAATAAAATTTGCTAGGGAAGGTAAATATAAATCATGCTTTAAAACGCGTACTACAAACTGTAATTCGCTTATTTTTAAATTTATTTATTAGTATGACGTTCATTATGTCCAATTAAGATAATTGGCAATTCATTTTCTGCTGCCAGCTCTAAAAATTCTTGACTACATTCATCAAGCGATGAAACTCTTGCCACAAGAGCTTTTACTCTTGGGTTAATTGCAACTATTTCACTGTGCAAACTTCCGTCAAAAAGTCTCTCTCTAGATTCATTTAAAGCTTTTTGCAATAATTCAGCCGGTATTGTTTTATTACCGATTTTAATATCTTTTGTAATTTGAGTTGAATACTGAATGTCAACTATATACTTGGATAATTTAGCATATTCGTCCTTAGTTAAATTTATACCAGACTTATCTAATTCATTGATAAAATTATCCCTAACATATGTATTTAGTTCCCAAAAACTATACAAATCTTTTGCAAAATGTTTTAAATCTTTTTTATATCCTGAGCTAATATTTGTATTTGATGCTTGTGCTACATTTGCCATGTCGATGTCTGTTATGACACCATATATTTGATTTTTGAAAGCTCTACTATTATCTAAACTAATCATAGATAAAGATTGTACAGATTCAGTTGTTGGGCTGGAAGATAGTGCCATAAAGACTTTTAAGCCTTTTATTTTATCATTAAAATGAGCAAAAAATCTTGCAGTTTTTCTTGTAATACCTTTGGCGAAACCATACTCATATAAATCATTAGACAGCGTTTCGTCTGTCAAATTTAACACAGGAACTTCATGTTCTTTACCATTTATTAAAACTCTTTGAGTTGGAAACTTTCTTTGCTTTGTTTGGCTAAATTTAGTATCCATAACTAAATTTAAATTTTTATATCTTGCATTTTGTTGCACAAAAAGTTCGTCTCGCTTTTTATCAAAATATTCATTAAATTCTTTTTCATTATGAGTTTTAGTAATTTTATAATGAAAGCTTCCACTAACTCCTGCTAAATCTGCTTTTGCCATTATCATTCCCAGTTGCAATGCTTGAGGAGTTCTAAAAATTGCATTTACTACATTTGCACTTATCTCACTTTTGTTATACTGTTCAAACCAATGATGATTATATATTGTTTCTATTATTTTACTTTTTACACGTGGTGTTAAATTATATTTTTCCAAAATGCTGACAGCATATTTTGCACTGGTTTCATAGTGACTTTTGTCTATTACACCCTCTTTTTTACCTATATCGTGCAACAAAATTGCAAATTTTAATACGGTCTTACTTTCATCATCCAATTTTTTATATTCAGGGTCCTTAAAGGCATTTTGCAATACTTTAAGTGTATGTATATCAACGGTATATTGATGTGTTCCATGTTGAATTTTGCCAACTACTGTAGCAAATTCAGGGCAACCTTGAATTATTGAATCAAATAGATTTTTTAATTCAGGATTATTAATATCAGTTTCATTTTTCTGAGTAAAATTAATGATTTTTTCTTTTATTTTTTCAACAATAGGTAATAATTCCTTTTTGATAGCTTTTGCGTGTTTCGGAATTATTGGGAAACCTTCTAAATGACCATTTTCAATATTTATGCTGAAATAATTTTGAACCGAGATTTTATCTTCTGGACTAAGACTAAACATTAAATCATTAAGGTCTTTTGTAAATTGAGCCCTTGTGTATTTCATTGGTATTCCATTTGAATACTTTTGTAAATTTACATTACTTGCTAACTGTTCAACATTTGAATTATTTGCAATATAATTTT
The DNA here is from genome assembly GCA_902782905.1 of uncultured bacterium. Taxonomy (GTDB): domain Bacteria; phylum Cyanobacteriota; class Vampirovibrionia; order Gastranaerophilales; family Gastranaerophilaceae; genus CAG-196. The sequence continues at coordinate 5,595 of CACZPB010000031.1, read as the reverse complement.
TAAATAAAATTTGCTTTTTTTCATCACTTGTATATATATTTTCTCTTTTTAATCCCATTTCCATTGAGATTTTATTTACCAAATCATCGATTTTTGCCTTATCTATATTATATTTTTTTAAGTATATAAGTGTTTTATCACTTACAGATATAGAATTTGTCAAAACAATAATTTTGTTTGAGAAATTCAGTTTATCAAAACCTTTTTTTACACCATAATCTAAATATAAAATACTAGATATTTCTGATTTTGGCACATTGTCATCTGCATAGATTTGTTCAAATAATCCACTTTGTTCCTTGCTTATTGAACTAATAATATCAGCAACATGCTCATTTGGGCATTTTTCATCATTTACAAGTCTTTCTGCCAGTTTGTGTTTAAATTTTGGTTCAGATGTATTAAACAAATAATACGCGCCTTCTCTATCAATAATAATAGCCTCTACAAGTGGTTTTATCTGTTGTGCCGGAAAATCTTTATTAAAACACAAATTTTCTACAAATTTTTTACTTACATTTTCTCTTCCATAGCACCAAATAACATCAGCAATACAATCGTTTGGGAATTCTGGATTTTTCATCAATGATTCTACAAATTTTACTCTTGAAGTACTTACGCTTTTTTGTCCATTAACATAAAAACCACTATCATATAAAGTATTTCTTAATATTGCAGGTAATGTATTAAAATCAAAATCTTTACTATTTAGAGCTATTTCAATTAATTTTGAATTACCTTCTTTCATATTTTGCAATATTCCGGGAATCGCATCTTTTGAAACATTTTCATTCGCTAGTAACTTTTTAGCATAGTCACGTTTTAAGCTATCATTAAGTTTTATATCTCCGATAAAACCAGCATTTTGCAGAAAAAATATTGGAATATTTACAGGATTAAATAATCCAAGCATACTGATTTTATATGGTTTATTACAGGAGTTGAGAATATTAAGCATTAATTCATTACTAATACCCTTATCTGCAATCATCATATTAATTAATTCTAAATTTTCTGGCGTAACCTTGTTTATAATATTTTGTACTTGCAATCTCTCTTCTTCAGAGGTCTTATCATTCATTCTTTCGGTAAGAGCTCGTTCTATTTCTTTAATATTTTTTTCTGTTACTAATGATGTTTTCGAACCGATTAATCTTTTGGCAAAAGATGCAACTTCTGTTAATTCGGTATCCAAAACACCGCCTTCAAGAATTTTCCCACCAATTGCTTTAGCGTATGCAGAAACTGCTTTTTCGGGAGCTATTTTTCTTTTTTCTGCCAATTTTTCAAGTTCAGCTTTTTCTTCGGCATTCAATTTGCCTTCTGCTTCTTTTTGTTTTAATGCTTCGTATTTTTTGTGATTTTTTACACCATCCGCAATATCGTGCAAGTGTATAAGATTCTTAGCTTCCAAGCGTTTGTCAAACTTGAATGAGAAATCTCTTTCAACCTCATTTTCATCTTTCGCTCTATAGTTTTCATAATCCTCTAATCTCGGTTCTTTTGATTCAAAACCAAGTTCAAGTTTTCTTAGGTGTGTATAATAATCCGTAAAGTATTTATTAAGTTGGTTATAAGCATGTATTGGCATATCTTTCTCGCGAAGCAAATCAGCTATCGGCTTATACAAAGGTTCTAATTCAGGGTTCTGAGCCCAAGGGCGTTTGCCTGTTCTCAAATCATACGGAAGATGTTCAGCTTCAGCAAATATGTCAACGAGTTCGCCTCTAAACTGCCATTCAATAATTTCACCGGCTTTGGTTACAAAGTTTACCTGCAAAGCAGTATAACCTGATGGCTGTGCTTTTGTTGTTGGTTTTGTTTTTGTATCTTCCGGCTTAATATCTTTTTTAAGTTTAATGAAACTTACATCAAGATCTAATTTTGCACCATGTTTTTGCAATAGTTCCAATTGTCGTTCAGAGAAAATAGGTATACCGTTTTCTGATGTGTAGTTAGAAATCCTTATTGAAGACAAGTCGTTGTTACCTTCTTTTGCCTTTGCCATATCTTCCATTAAGGTTTCTAATGCTTTTTCGGATTGAATTTCTGCGGCTCTTTCACAAGCTTCGTGCATTTTTGCATCAGCTTCTTTAACTTTTCCTGCTGTTTTGAGTGAATTTGCTTCGTCTACAAGCTTTATCAACTCTTTTCTGCTTAATGACTCTATTATCTTCAAGTCTGCAAGAACATTTTCATCTTGTTTTTTCAGTTCTTCTGCTTCTTTTTCCAAGACTTCTACTTCTTTTGCAAATTTTGGTAAATCAAGCTTGAACTTTTCAAATACAGTTCTGCAAGCGTATTTGTCTCTAACATCATTATATGCATCCAAAAGTGTTTTTACGGGCTTCTTCGGATTTTTTTGCCTTGCTTTTATTGCATCATTAATATAATTTGTCAACTTGTCTTTTGTACTTTCCACACCTTTCATGCGGTGATTGAAAGAACCGAGTTTATTGAGATTTGCGCCGTCTACTTGAGCGTTCAAATAATTTTCTCTTGAGGCGTAATGGTCATCCAAGAATTTTACAACGGCATTATACTGCTTGTCTGTAATTTCAGTATCTTTCGGTGGATTTTTGAACATATCAAGCACTATTTGAAGTTCTTCCGCTTCTTGAGGTTCTGTTGTCTTAAGTTCATCAATTGCTTTTTGAGCCTCAGCTATTTTTGCAGGGTTTTCAGCAAAATCCTCCGGCTTAACAGCAAAAATCTTGTTACCTGCTTTTGTATATGGCGTAAGCGGTTTATCGTTTGATTCTACTACAACTTCTTCAAGTTCATTTTGTGCGCCAAATGCAGCAAAAACTTGCATGCAAAGTGTATTGTATGCCGCAGTTGCAGAAGCTACTGAAGAAAACTTGCTCATTACCTTTTTATCTTCTCTTATTTTTAATACTTTTCCGTCAGCATCAACCAGCTCATAAAAAGTTTTGCCGTCTTCTACTTTTGAGCGAAGATTTGCATCAACAATATTGATGTGCTTGCGCTTCATCTTTTGTCCTGCCAAGCGTGCAGCTTGCCATCTGCGCATTGCAAGGCTTACGCCCTCTATCGTGCCCATTCCTTCTGCCTGAGCTCCCAAGTTGTCGATAAAGAATTGAGCTCTGAGCTCTAAAGATGACATTTTTGATATTTCATCACGTTCTTGTTGGCTTTTTGCTTGATTTAACAATTGCTTTCTGTATCCGTCTTCATCATACTCAAGAGCAGTATCTTTTATTGCAAACGCAGGTACCATTGTTCCCATAGTTACACCCAAATGTGTACCTTCCGTGGCTGCAACGCCTCTCAAAGATTTTGCACAATCCTCATACACTTTTGCAACTTCTTGCATTGAAACACCGGCTTCACCACTTTGGGAAACTAGTTTTGATACTTGAGAAGTTGCTCCGGTCATCTTTGAAAGAGCTTTAGACATTAGTTTTGACGTCATAATTGGCTGAATCGCAAAAGCTTGCAGACCTGTCATCTCTGCACCCATTTGAGCTCCGCCCTTAATGGATTCCCAAGTCTGCTCTAATATTTCTGACATCGGAAGCTCTTCTGCATTTGTAATTTTATTAACAAATGTTTTCATGCCCTCATATGTGGACATTGTTGCAGCTGAAATCGGTGCACCTTTTACAAAATTTGATGAAGCCTTTGCGGTATATTGAGCAGCTTTTGAATTTGCCACCCTGCCCATAAGTTCTGCAAGTTTTGGGTTATTCTCTGCCAAACGTGCTACCTGAGTTTTAGCGTTTGTTGTCAGCTCAGCAAACTTACCGATTACCTTTTTATAATTACCTTTTGCGGCATCTTTTAGAATTTCTTTTGATAATAATTGGACAGATTTTTCTCCTGCTTTACCCCACAGGGAACCTATGCCGCCGGTCATCATAAACATCACTATGATATCAGCAACAGCATCACATCCGTTAGCCATTTTGTCTAAGATTTTTGTTCCCAAATTTCCTTCCAGATATTTTGTTATTCTGTTATCAGGGTACATTTTGTTAAATTCTTCCATACATTTTGTATAACTGATATCTTGTATGTCTTTTGACTTTTCATTGCTGTGACGAATATCTCTGAGTTTTTGAAAATTCATATCACTATAAGCTTTTCCAACAAGTTGAGAGAACTTGTCACTGAAAGATGACGGTTTATCAATAAGTTTTTCTAATTCGCCGCAAACTTTGTCTCGTTCTGAAGCCATTCTCTCAACGCGTTTAAGTGTTGTTGCCGTAATAGCCTCTTGACCTTCAAATAAATCCGCTACAGATTGAACACCCATCCCTAATGCTTCACGCCAGAAGCCCATATCAAGAACTCCAAGGGTTTGCACCACATCCAAATTCTCTTTAATAGCTTTGTTATACATATCCTTAATCAAGGCAACTGCAAATCTTCTGTTAGTTCTTTGGAAATTTTCACCTTCAGTGAGTTCAAAACCACCTTGTGCAGCTTCTGTTGCAGTACTGTTTTTAACATTGATTGGGGATATATTTAACGCAATTTCAGCAGTATCTTTATTAAAATCTAAATAACCGCCGGTTTTTAATTTATCGTAATTTACACCGTATTTAGTTAATAAATAATTATCCAAAGCCTGTTTGTTTTCAAACCCTGTACCATCAACACGTTTTCCGTCTTTGTACATACCAACGACATAACGGTGCTCATCTTTATCTTTGTTATAATACATTCTGACTTGGAATTCATACCCGTCACCCATCGGAAGCTTAAAATTATTTGTTATAGGTTCAAAACCTTGTGATTTTATAGCAGTTTCATCCTCGTGGGTATCTCTTAACGGAGTACCTATCCAAGAATTTTTTATAGTGGGCTGATAACTGTCTGAGGTTAGTAATCCTGAACCGTCTCCCGATAATTCTCTCATCAGTTGTTTTGCATTTTCTTTTGACAAGCCCAAGCTACGTGCTTCTTTTTCATCTATCTTTCCGTCATTTGAAAAAGCAGCGCGTATCTTTTGTTGTATTTCTTGTGAAAACTTGTCCAGTAAACCCACTGATACTCCTTTTTGAGTAATGATACCCTTTTTCCTTACTTTATCTAACTCGTAATCCGGTTGAGACGTCAAAATTTTAAACCATCTTACTGCATGGTTATCGGCATTTTTTTGAAAAACTTTAGAAATCCTGAAACAATATTTACAATTTGTTACAAAAAAATTATGAGGTCGGCATCACAATGCCGACATTAACTCAAAATGACGATTTTTTTGTACCCCCCAAAATCAACTCAAAATATCCCCCCTCTTCCACGCCAGACTTGTAACTATCACGCTAAGCCAAATACATTTACCCCCACGCGCCGAACTTGTAGCTTTTACGCCAAACCAATTATATTTACCCCTGCCCCCCCCAAAAAAAAGCCCCAAATGGGGCGAAAATTTGTGTAAGATGTAAGAGTAAGATGTGTAAGATTATATAAGAGTATTTTTTTAAGTACGTTTTTAATATTTTTATTCTTTCACCTCTCTTGGGAGAGAAGTAGGGGAGAGGGTGATTTTTCTATGCGATAAAGTTGTTACCGAATCTGTTTGCGCCGTAGAAGAAAGATTCTCTCATTACTTGTTGAAGATTTCTT
>CACZPB010000030.1 GCA_902782905.1 uncultured bacterium | reverse complement strand
TATTAATCAAAAATAAAGCTAATATCTCCTAATATGTCTATTATATAACAAACAAATTTTAGGCAAAACAGAATTATTTTAAAAATGTTTAGTACGGCGGTTGAGGTCTCAATCCGAACAAATTTTCACTCCCCTAAGAAAGCTTCAGTGCATCAGATACAAATTCGCCTAAATTCATAACTACATTACCTGCGTGTTTTTCATAAAAATTAGCAGCATGTTTGCGTGCAAAATTGTATAGTTGGTTGTGTGTATTATGATTTGAAATAATAGTTTCAAGCGGTGATCTTATGAATGTCAACAATTCAGAAGTTGTCATATCGTTTATACTGTTAACGTCTTCTGACATATTAATTTTATTTATATCATTATTCCCGCTAAAGTCTAAGATGTTAAACCCTTCCGGCGCACCGGTTTTCTCAATCGGATTGGTAGAATTTACGTTCATTTTGTCGTCTAGAATATTATCAAAGGTTTTATCGTTCAAATCCATATCAGGTTTTAGCCCGATATTTCCCCCGAACTGCGATGATGATATGTTTCCTACAAAATTTGATGCTAAATTCATACCATTATAATAAGGCTTTTTTGTATTTTATTAATCCTTCAAAAGGTTGAACCTAATCAAGAAATAAGTTATTCTATATTTATGGAGAGTAGTATGAAAAAAATATTTTTATCTTTTATTGCGTTTATATTATTATCAACTGTTGTTTTTGCAGAAAACTTCCCGCCCATAAAATACAAAAAAATAGGGAATAAAGGAAAAGTATCATATAATGCTGATACAAATGTTTGGTCAGATAAAATTGATAAAAAACAAGGAAATTATTTTGTAAAAGTAAAAGGTTTTGGTGATTTTTATGATTACCTTGACTCAAACAAAGAATTTGCTTTTTCTACAGGCTGTGAATATGAATTTTTATACAACGATAAGCTAATCGGGTATTCAAATAAAGATTTGAATTTCTATGAACTTCAATATGCAGATGGGAATTTAAAAAGAGTCAAACTGACCGATGAGGATGTAAAGTTGATGCTTCCTGATTTTAAAGTTCTAAAAGTGACTGATTTCAGTAAAAAAACTAATTCCATAAAAATTAAAAAACATATTTCGGATTTAGATATAGTGATAATAAATGATACTGACAAAGATTTATCCAATTATGTTTTCACTTCCGGTAATGCGAAATTTAAGACATATTCTTTGAACGGATTTATAACCGTACTAAAACACGGCATGATACAATTTGCACCTGAAGGTGATGAGAAAAATACAGAGGATTGGCTTATTCTGCTTGTGAGATAATTGAGGAAGCTGCAATGTATGCTGTTGACCAAGCATTTTGCAGATTAAAACCTCCGCAAAATCCGTCTATATTAAGAGCTTCGCCTATTATATACAGATTTTTTCCGTTTTTTATTTCCATTGTTTTAGAATTAATGTCATCGAGGTTATAACCGCCTGCCGTCACTGTTTCTTCACCCCTGTCACACCCCGTAACCTTAATGGTGAAATTGTGTATTCTATCCAGAATTCGGTCTCTTGTTTTGCCGTCTATAGAGTGAGATTTTTTATCTGCAAAACTTCCTGCAATATATTCTGCAAATCTGTGCGGAAAAATAGATGAGAGAACGTTTTTAAGCTCCTTATGCGGATTTTCGTTTAGAAGTTTTTGCAAGTCAAAAGGAGTAAATGAGGAGATATTGTATAAAAGGTCAAAATTCAGCTCATAAGGCAGCTTATCAAATGCTTTAATTGAAGATATTTTATAAACGAGCGGACCTGATACCCCAAAATGAGTAAACAAAATATCACCAATTTGATTAATATCTTTTGAGTAAACATTTTTTAGAACAACTCCGCTCAACTCTTTTATATCGCATTTTAACCCCACAAGCGAAGGATTGAGCTCAGTAATTTCGACACCATTTATATTGATACATTTACCCCTATTCATTCCCCCTGTTGCTACTACTACATGAGAAAAATAATATTCAGCTTTTTTTGTTTTTATTTTGTAGCCTGTTTCAAGCGGTATTATTCCATTTACCCTTTCATTTACCCCGTCATTTACCCCTTCATTTACCCCTTCTTTGATAAATTCTGCTTTTTTAATTTTATCTAAGATTTTTTCTCTGACTTTTTGGGCGCTGTTTGAAATCGGGAAAATCCTTCCGTCATCTTGTGTATAAGTTTTAATCCCCAGTTCTTCAAAAAGTTCAAGCGTTTCTTGTGTAGAAAACTTTGAAAAAACAGAGTACAAAAATTTTTCGCCTCTGGGATAATTTTTTGCAAGCTCTTTTGGGTCGAATTCGGCATGTGCAAGATTACATCTCCCGCCTCCTGTCGGCAGAAGCGTTCTAAGAGGTGTCCCGTAGTCAAAAAGCGTAACTTCAATCCCTGCTTTAAGCAAAAAATATGCACACATACAGCCTGATGCGCCTGCGCCTACTATACCGACATGCATTTTTAGATATTTACCTCATCAGAACCGGCTCTTGTACCATACAAAAAAACTTGTTCCGGATTTTCAAGCTCATCGTATAATTCTGAAACAGTTTTTTTGAACAGCGGATGAACAAAATCTTGGGCTATTTCCAGCATAGGAACGAGCATGCACGCTCTTTTGTTGAAAAATTTATGCGGAACGACAAGGTCTTTTGTATTAATTAGCCTATCATCGTAGAAAAGTATATCAATATCAATTGTTCTGTCCGTGTATGGTCTTTGACCGCCGTGTTCTCTGCCAAGCTGATATTCAATACGCTGACATACAATCAAAAGTTCTTCCGGTGATAGTGTTGTAGAAATTTGTACAATTGCGTTTACAAACCAATTCGGGGTATCCATTTGCCAAGGTTCTGTTTCATAAAAAGATGATGACGCAACAATACTGATATCTTTAGTCGAGCCGATTATACTTGCGGCTTGCTGAACATATCCGAGCCTGTCACCCAAATTTGAACCTAATGATAAATACACAATTGCCATATATTGATTTTACCTTCATTTTGCTATCTATGTCAAATCCTTAACAAAACAGCTGTTGGTCAAGTTCCACCTAAAAACAAATGTAATTAAATAAACGAGGCGAAGCACAAAGTGCTTCGCCTCGTTGTAAAATCTTAACAAACCGTTATTTTTGACCGTAACGTTTTTTGAATCTTTCAACACGTCCTTCAGAGTCAAGAATTTTTTGTTGACCTGTGTAGAACGGGTGGCAGTTTGAACAAATTTCAACTGTGATATTGTCTACAACAGAACCTGTTTCGATTTCGTTACCGCATACACATTTGATAACAGTTTTCTTATAATCAGGATGTAAACCGTCTTTCATAATTTAACCTTCTTTCTTTCTTCAAGATTCCAAACTTGAATTATATTCCGACCTTTTCTATTTTACTTTGCTCAAAAATTTATTGCAAGTAAAAAATAAAAGATGTAAGTTTACTTTTTGTCATACTGAGCGAATACAAAATATCGTCACAACTATATTTTTGTAAAATATTTTTTTAGTCCCTATTTAGTATTAAATGGTTAGAAGATTCTTTAATCCCTTTGCGATAATCTTATTATTGCCACATTTTCGATATGATAGGTGTGCGGAAACATATCAAAAGGTTGAATATATTCGACTTCTGCTCCCCTTTCTTTCAAGTACTTAAGGTCACGAGCAAGTGTTGCCGGATTGCATGAAACGTAAATTATTTTGTCTTTAGTAAGCTTCAGTGCGTAATCCAAGCTATTTTGCGTGCATCCCTTTCTTGGCGGGTCAAGTATTGTAATGTTAAACTCTCGCCCTAGTGAAGTCTCTTTTGCAAAAAAATCGCCCGCATCGCCGCAGTGAAGCTCAATATTTTTAATTCCATTTTCTTTAATTATTTCTCCCGCAAGTTCAACGGAAGGCTTTACTTCTTCTATACTCACAACTTTTGAGGCAATATCCGACATACAAATACCAAATGCCGTAATTCCTGCATAGGCATCTAAAATTGTAGGTGATTTGAAGTTGGATACAATATATTCTCTAACGTATCTAAATATATTATCCGCACTCTTTGGATTTACTTGGAAAAAAGTTTTTGCGCCTACTTTAAATATTTTGTCACAAATGTTTTCCTCAATATAACCTTCACCAATAACAAGCTCTGATTTTTCTCCGAGTATAAGGTTTGTTTTTTTGTTATTAAAGTTAACCTCAACACCTTTTATGTTTTCTAAGCTTTTAAATATTGAATTTGCGAGTGCTTTAACATTGTTCGATAATTTATCCGAGTTCACAACAAGCACAACAAGGTTCTTTTTATCATAATTTGAAGTCCTTATTACAACGTGCCTGAGTTCTCCCTTATGTGATTTTTCACTGTATCCTCTAATCCCCAGTTTCTGAGCTTCTTCTCTAATAAACTCAATAATTCTGTCACAATACACAGGTTGAATAGGGCAATGCTTGATATTTACAAGCTCATGAGAGCCTGATTTATAATACCCAGCAAGAATTCGTTTTGATTCTTTGGTTTCACCTATCGGATATTGGATTTTGTGGCGGTATTCTTTTATTTGCGGAGATGGAACTACATCTCTTACATCCACTTCATACCCGAAGATACTTCTCATTGTATCTTCCACAATCTCTTTTTTGAATTTTAGCTGAGCATCATAATCTATAAACTGAAGCTGACAAGCTCCGCAAACTTTCTGCATTTTGCAAAGCGGCTCTATTCTGTACGGGGATGGCTCTATTATTTCCAGAATTTCAGCATTTGCATAATTTTTATTTTTTTTATTTATTTTTATTTTAAGAACATCATCGGGGCAAGCACCTTCGACAAATATCACATAACCATCTAACTTTGCTATACCAAGACCAAGATTAGATAGCTTTTCTATTTTTGCGGTTAAAATTTCAGGTATGTCTTTTTTTGTAAGCAAAGCTTTTATTCCAATCCTGTATTATCTGCAAGGTTTAATAACTTGAATATTTCTCGTCTCGGATATCTCTTGACGTGCATCTCTTATAATTTCTTTGTACTCCTCAGATAAGCTCAAACCGTTACATAGCCTGTCTACGAATCCGTTATTGACTTTGACTGCTTTTTCCAATGCTCCTACGTTTTCCAGAACATCTTTTATCTCGGCAAGATCGTACGCAAAAGATTGCTTTGATTGATAAATCATTGTCTCGCCGGTTTCAGCGACTAGCGGCTCTCCGCCGAGGTCAAAGTGGAGTTTAAAAACTGATTTAAGGTCTTGAAGCTCAGCTTGCATAGTTGCAATACTTTGTTGAATTCTAAGGTATCTGTCAAATAGGTAGTCAACATTTTTTAGCTGTTTTTTCTGCCAATCAAGTCTTTGTAAGTAGAGTTTTTTGAGTTTTGGATAAGCCAGCGCCAATCCCATTGTATCAGCCATTGCCCTATGGTGGTTGTTAAGTTCTACGTTGAATCTTTTTGTCAGAGCTTCCAGACCGTGAGATTCAAGTTCAGGTGCTATCTCTTTGAACATCATTTGAGAGTCTATTCTTGGGTTCTCAAATTTTGTTCCAAAAACTCTCAACTTTGCTTCGTTCAGGAATGAATAATCAAAAATTGCATTGTGTGCAACAATCGGATAATCTCCAATAATTTCTAAAATCTTTGGCAGAGCTTCTTCCTCTGTTGGTGCATCTTCAACCATGTCTTGTGTAATACCGTGGACGGCAATGCTTGATTTTCTAATGTGCTGTTTCGGGTTAATTAAAGTTTGAAATTCATCTTTAATTTTGCCGTTTTCAAGCCTTACTGCAGCAAATTCAATAATTTTTTCTCGTGTAAAGTCAAGCCCCGTGGTTTCAGTATCTAAAACAATTTCAATTTCTTTTTTTCTTGGCATATCATTTCCCTTAAAATCAACTATATCCCAACAACAAAGTGTGTGAATTTTATACCTCTAATAGCATAATAGCATGAATAAATATAATATGGTAATATTTTA
>CACZPB010000029.1 GCA_902782905.1 uncultured bacterium | reverse complement strand
TACCGGAGTTTTTCTCTTTGGAGCATCATATATATACGGAATAACCGGTTCTGTAAACTTTAGTACAATTTATGAATACGTAGCGGAAGATGAGACATCGCTTATTTATTCAGTTGCATCAATATTGACGGTGTTAGGTCTGGCTTCAAAACTTGCGGTTTTTCCTTTTGCAAACTGGATAATTGATGTGTATAAAGGGACTGAGACTTCAATCTTAGCCTATCTTTCAACTATTCCTAAATTAGCAATGTTTGGTATAATATGCCGCCTTCTCGTATTTCCGCTAAGTAACAGCTATGAATTAACTTTTGTTATAGCAATAGTATCTTTGTTCACTGCCTTATGGGCAAATACTTATGCAATACGAGAAGATAACGTAAAAGTAATTTTTGCCTGTTCGGCATCGGCAAATTCGTCTTATGCGCTTCTCACGGCAAGTCTTGTGTCGGTATATAATTTGTCCACAGTAATTTTTTACCTGATTTGTTATGTATTTTTAAACCTCGGAGTATTTGCATTTCTAAATATTTACTCTGATAAAAACAGCATGCACACTTTTTCTTTCAAAGGACTTTTTCACAAAAATCACGGGCTTTGCGCAGCTTATGCGATTTCAATTATAGGACTTGCGGGAATTCCTATTACCTCGGGATTTATTGCTAAAATTTACCTGTTTACTGCAATAGCAAATTCAGGCTTAATATTTGTACCGTTTTTGTTGGTACTTCTGCTTTTAACAGTAGCGGCACTTTATTATTATCTGAAAATTTTAATGCCGCTGTTTGATGAGTGTGATAAAAATTCGGATGTTGTACTCCTTCAGCCTAAGTTCTCACAAAAATTTGTACTTGTCTCATCTGTAATAATTACTGTTTTGATAGGCTTTGCACCGGAAATACTCATAGAGCTTTGCAGGTTTATAGCCTACAATATTTAGCCAAAAAGCTTTTTAAACCTCTCCATTGCCTCGGCTGTATTTTCTTTTGAGCCAAAAGATGTCAAACGGAAATATCCTTCTCCGTTTCTGCCAAATCCGGCTCCGGGGGTGCCTACTATTTGAGCATTTTCAAGTAAATAATCAAAGAACTCCCAAGACTTCATATTATTGGGGCATCTTAGCCAAATGTAAGGAGAATGTTTCCCGCCCACATGCCAAATCCCGCACTCTTTCAGTGTTTCTGAAATGAGTTTGGCATTTTCTTTATAATAAGAAATGTTCTCTCCAATTTCTTTTTGTCCTTCTTCTGTGAATACTGCCTCAGCTGCTTTTTGCACAATATAAGGAACTCCGTTGAATTTTGTAGTTTGTCTTCTGACCCACATTTTATTAAGTTTGCCCAGATTTTTAGGAACAATTGTGTATCCGCATCTTGTACCCGTAAATCCTGCTGTTTTTGACAGCGAGCAGAATTCTATCGCACAATCCTTAGCTCCCTCTATCTCATAAATTGAGCGAGGCAAATCATTGTCAGAAACAAAGCACTCATAAGCTGAATCAAAAAGAATGATTGCACCGCAAGAAAGTGCATAGTCGACCCATTCTTTTAGTTGAGACTTGTTATAAACAGCACCTGTCGGGTTGTTTGGCGAACAAATATAAATTATATCAGTTTTTAAATTTTTGTCAGGTAAAGGAAGAAATTCATTTTCTCCGTTTGCATCAATAAACTTCACCTCGCGCCCTGCCATAATATTTGTATCTACATAAACAGGATAAACCGGATCAGGTACCAAAACAATATTATCTTTTGCAAAAAGGTCCAAAATGTTTCCTAAATCACTCTTTGCACCGTCAGATATAAATATTTCATCAAGCTCCAATTCTACAGAGCGTTTTTTGTAATATCCCTGAACGGCACTTCTTAAGAAATCATACCCTTGCTCTGGCCCGTAACCCCTAAAAGTTGCCTGTACACCCATTTCGTCAACGGCTTTATGTAAAGCTTCAACGACAGTCTTGCAAAGAGGAAGTGTAACATCCCCAATCCCAAGTCTTATAACTTTTTTATCGGGATTGTTTTGAGTATATTCATTTACTTTTTTTGCTATTGTTGAAAATAAGTAACTTTGTTCTAAATTGTCATAATTTGTGTTTATATTCATACTTTTCCTCTTTATTATCTTGGAGTGTAACTCTCAACTTATTTTTAACTTAATTTACCCCTATTTACCCCTATTTACCCCTTCCTATTGGTCGGTTTCTTCGTGTTTACCTTTCATAAGTTTTTCAAAGTCGGATGGTTTTATATTCTGGATAAAATCTTTGAATTCTTGAGCTTCTTCTTCGTCTTTGGCTGTATCAGTTGAAACTGAGCCGTTCATAAGAACATTTGCTGTTACAAAAATCGGTGCATCACATCTCATAGCAACAGCAATGGCATCACTCGGGCGAGCATCAATTTCTAATGTTTCACCGTCTTTTACCAAAAATAATGTTGCGTAATAAGTTTCTTTTTCAACATTATTTATCTCTATTTTTTCAAGACTGTAACCGGTTTTTTCTATAAGATTAGCAATCAAGTCGTGGGTCATAGGACGTGCTACAACAAGTCCTTCAATACATCTTATTATTGCGCTTGCTTCAGCTGAACCTATCCAAATAGGAAGCGCTTTTCTGTTATCTAAATCGTGCAGTACAACAATCGGAGAGTTTGTTCTCACATCGAGTGCTATACCCATTACCTTCATTTGTATCATTATCTGCCTCTTTTCTATTTATTCAATATTAACATAAAAACCAATTATATGGTATAATCTGCTGTATGAAATTTAATGTTATATACAATAAACTTATACCTGATTATGAAGTGGCTCTTGAAAAAGTCGAAAACGCACTAATTGCGAGAAAAGTTGAGTTTAAGACCTTTGAACTCTCAAATATAGAAAACTTCGGGGACTTTTCACTTGTAATCGGAGGCGACGGAACACTTCTAAGAGCCGCAAGATTTTATGCGGAAACCCTAATTCCAGTAATGGGTATTAATGTCGGAAGACTCGGTTTTTTGTCTCAAGCGGGTGTAAATGAGATAAACAATATTGTTGACGCTGTTTTAGATAATGATTTTACCGTAGAAGAACGTCTTATGCTGGCTTCCAAATCTTATGTGGCACTGAATGACTTTGTAATAAAAGGCTGTACACCATCAAGAACTTCAAAATTTTTCTTGGAAATTAATAACAAAGTAGTTTGTGACTATATTGCAGACGGACTTATAATTTCAACACCAACAGGCTCTACTGCTTATGGGCTTTCAGCAGGCGGTCCCGTTTTGCACCCAAAACTCGATGCAATATCAATTGTTCCAATCTGCCCGCATACTTTGAACGCAAGACCTCTTGTTGTGCCGTCAAACGAGATAATTACAGTTAAAACAAATGATGAGCTTCTATCTGTTTCTATTGACGGATATGATACAACAGAGTGCGTTGAAAAAACTACAATAAAAATTGCTTCCAAAAAGGCTAAATTAGCATTTTTAACTACAACTAATTTTTACTCGGTTTTGAGAAACAAACTGCATTGGGGAGTTTCTCCAAAATAACGGTGTAAAGGTGTAAAGGGGTAAAGGGGTAAAGGAATAAAAATAGCAAAAAGGTGATTTTTTTAAAAAATCACCTTTTTATATATTGCTTAAAATATATATTTCTCAAAAGTTCATTGCGCAGCAGCGTTTTCGGCTTCCTTTGCTATATCTTCTGCTGCTTTTTCCGCTGCACCTTCTGCTTCCTTTGCAGTTGTTTCTTCTGCCTTTGCTCCTTCTTTTTTGAAAGGTGCAATAATTTCAGAAATTTTATCTTTCATTTTTTGGAATCCGAAAAATCTTCCGAATACGCCCTTTTCATTGTTTTCGGCAATTACTTCTTCTATTTGTGCTGCGGCTTCTTGAGTTTGTTCATATTTTTTTAATGCTTCTTCTGCTTTTATTTTTGCTTCTTCTGCTGCTTTTTCTGCTGCCTGAACGCCTTTTGAACCCATCTTATGTCCTATAAATCCGCCTATTGCAAGCATTGAAAGACCAAGAATTGTAGCACCGGTCATTCCTATAGCCGCTTTTTTCTTTTGTTCTGTTGCTTCGTCATAAACAACCGGCATGTTTGATAAGTCTTCCGCAGGCGCTGTCGTGTAATCTTGCGCATTTACGTTGTTATAATCATTTACGCCTACTGCGGGATAATCCATCGGTCCTATATTTTGTACTTCTGCCATTTCTACACTCACTTTCTTTTTTATTTACATGTTCTTAAAATCAGTAAAACGTGTGAAAATACAAAATTGCCATGAAAATCATTATTTGTAACAAAAAATTTACATTTTTATGTAAGCCTTGAAAATTTTGTTAGAAATAGTATCCTCAAACGCTTGTTGAACATCGTCAATTGAATACGTTGTAGTTAGGTTTTTTACATTAACCTTTCCTGAAATCAAAAGCTCAAAAGAATCTCTCAAATCCTTCGGCGAAGGAGAATAACTGCCTAAAACGGTCAATTCTTTGTAATAAATCTCATTATTCGGGTAACCTGTATTTTTAGGTGTGCTGGAAAACACAAGAATTTTTCCTCCCTTTCTTACAACCTTTAATGCAACATCCAACGCTTTATCAGCACCTGATGTCATAAAGACTGCATCAATTCCGGAGGACTTTTCTTGAATAAGTTTATTGAATTCTTCTAAGTTCAGTGAACTATATGCTTCAATGCCCATTGAATTTGCAAGTTCTATTCTCTCCGGAATTAAATCGCAGCCATAGACTTTAAAGCCCATAGCTTTAATTCCTTCGCTCATCAATAAACCGATTGAGCCCAAGCCTACTACTAAAACCTTGTCACTCTCAATGAGATTACATCTTTTTATAGCTCTGACGCAGCATCCTAACGGTTCATAAAAAGAAATGACTTCATCGGTAATGTTTTCAGGTACAAGATATGCCACATTTTTAAGATGTTCCTCTGAAACATAAACGAGTTCGCTAAAGCCTCCGGGGAAAATATTTGTACTTTTGAAATGCTCACACATAGAAACATTCCCGTGTTTGCAATAAATACACTCTCCGCAAGGTATATGGTGAGAGCTCACAATTCTGTCACCTTTTTTAAAATCGGTTTCTGAATCTATATCCTCAATAATAGCGACAATTTCGTGCCCTAAGACAGCTCCGTCTTTGACAATTTTTTCTCTAAATTTTACGATATCAGAACCGCAAAGTCCGCAGCCCAAAACTTTTACAATGGCGCCTTTTCTGCCGTTCAATTTTATATTTTCAACTTCTTTTGTGACTATTTTATCTCCAAATACCTGTGCTGTTTTCATTATTTCTTCCTTCTGTATTACCCCTCACCCCTACCCCTCTCCCACAAGGGGCGAGGGGAATAGGTTGATATAACTCTATTTACCCCTGTCTCTACTCTTTCAACTTTCCAAATTTCGTATCAGAGTAGAAATATTGCAATATTTGATAGGCATTGTATCCTTTTTTTGCTAAATTATTTGCGCCGTATTGGCTCATTCCGACTCCGTGTCCGTTTTTCTTTATTCCATCGTCAAAAGACGGCACAGACTTCAAAAACGGCAAATCCTGTGCCCAAACTTTTCCTGCTGTTGTTGTTTGCCCTCCGGCAGAAGCTGAATAGTAAGCAGGTACAATCTTGTTGCCAAAAACAATTACAATGTTCTGTGTTTCATCTACTGCATTATTGGTTTGTGTTGTTTCCGCGCTGGCACCGCCGTATGCCTGATCTTCCGGAGTATCTTTCAAATCGTAACCGTCTTTTGCTCTTTTGCCCAAATTTGCCAGTGCATAACTTCTGGCTGCAATGGCTTGAGCTTTATGTGCTTCGTGCTCCCAGCTGGATGGCATTTCAGACGGTACAACTCCTCTGATGTAAGATTCGAGTGGTAAATCATTAATCACAGTAATAGAACCGCCGTCATTAATTATTTTTAAATTACCCCGATACCATTTTTGTTTTACACAAATAAAGCCATTCTCCTCCGGTTTTATTATAATGGTGCCGGTCTTCATTTTCATTAACTGTCCGTTAATTCTTATTGCAAGGACTCCATGATGAGGTTTGAACTCGTACCCCTTCATTTTTTCCATTGTGTAAATAAGCTTATTGGTCTTGGCATCAATAATGTCGGCAGAAGTCGATGCACCGATATAAGTTCTTCCCACACGTGTCTGAAGTCCTATTTTTATGGCAAAACAAGGCATAACAAACAGTGTATATATAAGTATAAATAGTATAAGCTTTCTCTTCCCCATATACAGTATTATACACCAATAATATTTTTATATATTACATAGTATAATTGCTAGCACCATAAAAAGTGAAAAATAAATCATTAAATTTCTGGATTGATAAATTCTTACCATAAAACTTCTTGCACCGATTCTTGTAATGCGCTTCATATTTTCCATGGGGAAATGAAACCATCTTTTCTCCGGAATAGAGGAAGCATCTACAGAAAAATCTATCATGGATTTATACAAATCAACAGCAAGCGGAATGGTCAGCCAAACTAAAAATACCTGCCAATCCAAAATATCAAAAATTGCTAAAAGTATTGTTGATGCGTATGCGGAACATAAAAGTATTTTTAATACTATAAGCGAAGCAAGTTCAGAGTCAAAAGAATTGGCAACTGTTTGTTTGCCTTCTGCCAGATCAAAATCATAGTCCATAACGGTGTGAATGTACAAAAGTACCATTGTAATCAGCATAGTAGGTATTGCAAGTAAAAAAACTTCATAATTTAAATTTTGAGTCATAACGTAATACACACCGCCAAAAAGAGCAGGCCCATAAGCTATTGCTACTGCAACTTCGGAAAGTTTTATTCTAGAAAGCAAGGAATACAAAACGCCGATTACTCCGCCAGCTAAAGCAAAATATAAGACAGTTTGACCGTACTTTATATAAAAATATGCTCCTATAATTCCAGCCAGTAAGAAGTAAGAAAATGCCAAATATAAAATATCTTTTTCTTCCACCATTCCCGATATTATGTATCTGCATTTTGTTTTTTGAGTATTTTTTAAATATTCACTCTTATTAAAACTAACTTGCTTAATCAAGTGTTTGTAATCTAAGTAGTCATCCAAGACGTTTGTTCCCAAATGAGCAAAACAAATCCCGATGAGTGCAAGAATCCCGTTTATGACATTCCCTGAAGAATATAAACCAAACGTGAATACGACAAGCCAAGACAGAATGGTCATTGGGAGTGAATAAATTCTTGAACATTCGAAAATTAATGTAAGTTGCTTCAGCATATTAAAAATTATATCAAGCATATAAAATTTTGTAAATTTTTATTAAGCAATTCTATACCAAGTAAAAACGCTTTCTTGAGAATTTATTACATGATTATATAAAAATCTTTACAAAAATTAATAATTGGGATAGAATGGATTTATAATAGGTTAATATTTCGTAACAATTCAGCAATTAAATTTGTTTTGAACTTTTCTTTAAAATAAAATGTTGAATGTACACAGAAAGTATAACCCACTAATTGAATTTTTTAGGAAAATGGAACTATGAAAAGACACTTAAGTTATTTAATCGCAGTTTTTTGCTTTTTATCAATGAGTCAAGCTCAAGCCGAAGTGTTTCCGGTAGACGCAAATGCTGCCGGCGGATATAATCCGGCTACATATAACACTACTGAAGTAGAAAATTTGAGAAATTATCAGATTGATAAGAGCTATGTTCAATCTATTGATGATGTAACAAGAGATGAACAAATATATGATGCTACGGTAGAAGAAAATGATGCAAGAGAAGGCACTCTATATAATCCGCACTTCTTGTTAGAAAAAATAAACTTTGAAGGAAATACCGTAAAAG
>CACZPB010000028.1 GCA_902782905.1 uncultured bacterium | reverse complement strand
TTTGTTGCCTTCATTTTTCTTCTTCCTTTTGTTTGCGGGGCAAAAGGAAGAAGAAAAACAGAAGCAAAAAGAAGAAGGAAAACACGCGACCGAATGGATAACCACATCAGCCTTCGGCTGAAGGATTGAATGGCTGGTTCGGCTTTGCCGAATCTCTTACGCGCCCTAGCGGGGCGGGGGGGGTAAATGAAATTAGCTTGTATTAGACCTACAAGTTTTGCGTTTCATTGGCGCGAATGAGCCCCTCGACGGGACGCGGTGCTAAAGACCCGTTTTAAATAGAAGCTGTTTTACAAACAGCAGCGCACATAGTGCGCTTTCAAAGTTTAACAAATCACACGCCGCGAACGTCAAGGGGATTGTTTGCAATATATGCCTGAATGTATACTTACCATATCCCCGCTAGTGAGCGTAAGAGTGCGGGCTTAGCCCGCTACAGCCATTCAATCTGCGCCTCCGGCGCTCTAAACATCTTCTTCAGTGGCGTGTTTCTCTCTTTCTTTTTGCTTCTGTTTTCTTTCTCTCTTTTCTTCGCAACAAAAGAGAGAAAGAAAATAGAAGGTGCCAATTAAACAAAATAAATGTTATTGAGAGAAACTTTACCTACAAGACAGCATGAATTTATACACCAAAATATATTTTTTGATGTGTATAAATCAAATTTTTCCTTCATAAATTTCGACTAAGTTCTTAAATCCTTCGGATAATTCACTGAGTTTTTCAAAGCTGCCGACTCCGCTAATTTTTCCGTTTTCTAAAAATATAATTCTGTCTGCAGATTTTATGGTCGAGAGCCTGTGGGCAATTGCAATGATTGTTTTCTCGCCTTTTAAATTGTTTAAAACGGAGCAAATTTCATCTTCTGTTTTTAAGTCGAGTGATGATGTCGCTTCATCAAGTATAATTATGTCAGGATTTTTATAGAGCGCTCTTGCAATTGCAATTCTCTGTCTCTGTCCGAGTGAAAAACCTGACGAATCTACAAATGGATTTGCGTATATTCCTTGTTCATAATTTGTTTTAATGAATTCGTACAATTGTGCATTTTTAAGTGCTTCAATGACGGCTATGTCATTAATTTCATCAGAACCAAATGCAACATTTTCCCGTATTGTTCCGGAAATCAAAGAAAACTCTTGAGGAATGTAGCCGATTTTAACCGTTTTGTCGGATTTTTCGTCAAATAAAATCTCACCGCTATCAGGTTTATACAATCCTGCAATTAAATCAACAAGCGTTGTTTTTCCTACTCCAGAAAGTCCTGCTATTCCTATAAATTCGCCTTTGGTTATTGTTAGATTAATGTCTTTGAGAATCGGTTTTTCCTTATCATAAGAAAAACTGACGTTTTTTATTTCCAATTTGTTATTAAAACTTTCAAATGCTTTTGCTTGCGCTTCCGGTATGTTCTTTACATTCGAGTTGGAATAAAAGTCAATGAATTCTTTTACAATAGGGAGTGTTGAATTTATACCGTTTAACTGTGTCTGAATTCTTGATATCGCGGGCGTAAGCCTAAATATAGCAGTAGCAATCAGTGCAAATGACGCAACAAGCTTTTCCGGTGATGAATAATTCTGGCAAGAGATGACAAAAAGTAGCACAAACAGGAGTACAATAGCAAAAGGTTCAACAACATAAGGCGGTGTTTGAGTTAAAAAGCTCATTTTTTTATTGATATTGTAATAATTTTCAGAAGTTTTGGAATAGTTTTTATAGAAATAATTTTCATTATTAGATATTTTAATCTCCTTGATGTTTAGGGCTGCTTCATTAAAGCTTTGAGTGTTTGCCAGACTGACTTCTGATAATTTTTCCGAAACTTTCTTTAAAAATGGTTGATAAAGTCTATTTTGTACAGCAACAATAAATAGTCCACAAATGAAGGCTGCTAGCATTGCAAGCGGAAATTTTATTGTTATACAAAAGGTAATTAGAGCAAAAATTAGTGCATTAATGTTCAAATTTAGAAGTCTTAAGATAAAGTTATTGATGATATTTGGTATCAAGAGATTAAACACCTTGCTTTTTTCCGCAAAAGGGATTTGAGATGTTTTTTGAAAATCAGAGCAGAGGAAAAAATTCATAACTCGCTTCTTTATAGCTGTTTCAAATCTACCGAGAAAATCTGCCTGAATGTTGACGTAAAAAATCATAAAAAGATTTTTCATCAAAAACATTCCGACAATTAACAGACCGATAATTATTGTTGTGCGTTGAATACTGTTATTTGAGTTTGAAAGCAATTTGATAACGAACGGATAAGTAAGAGCAACTCCAAAGAGTTCAAACATTGCTGCAAATACTGATAAGATCGAATATTTTATGAATGCTTTTTTGTAGTCTTCAAAAAAGAAGAAAAATTGTTTAAAGTATTTAATAAAAACCATAGATTTATTATACTAGGATATTAGTTTGTTGGAAATATTCTGTTTATAAAGTTTAACCAAATTTTCAAGCTGTCTGTCATTTTGTGTGATATTTTTAGAATACAGTCTGTTTGCTTTATGTTGCAAATGTCTTAGAATATTTGTTACACAAAGAGTTTGTATGTGATTTTTTACAACTCTGGTTTTTCTT
>CACZPB010000027.1 GCA_902782905.1 uncultured bacterium | reverse complement strand
TCCCCCTGACGTACAAAATCATCTATCTCGATGTATTCCTGTTTGTTGTCGTGGTCTACAAAAATCGTCTCTATTCCTGACTTAAAATCAGCACAGAGCTTTGCAACTTTTTCAACATTCGGGATAATCAAATCTTGATTAATCGTATCAACTATCATTGCAAGACGTGTCATCTGACCTTGAGTTTTTGTATTAATCTCAGTTGCCGTCTTGCTTCCGCTTGCCTCCAGTGCGCCCACCATATTTGGGAAAATTCCAGAAACTTCTGCCATCAAATCATTCAAGAAGGTTATATCCTGCAAGAAGATTTGAGGATTGAATTGAAGCTGCTGAAAAGCCGCTTGGGGGGTTAAATTATCTCCGTATTCAATAATTTTCCCTGGGTAGAGCTGCAATTCATCTTCATCAAAAAATCCTTCAGGCGCAAGAAGCGGAGGATTTTCGCTCAAAGTTTGGAGGTTGCAGGTTCTGTTCAACAAGTCCTCTTGAACTTCGGCAAGTGAAAGCACAGAGTATAAAGGGCTTATTCCGCGCTTTGTTTCAGGGTCTCTTACAAACGAACCGTAAGAAAACGGGTTAATAATTGCTTCGTTTTTGCAAAAAAGCACAAGATATTTTCTCGCAACTATTGATGCATGCCAGTTTTTAAGCAGTTTGCCGTTAGGGAGTTTCAAATCACCCCAGTGTTCAAGCACTTCTACAGTAGAGCCTTTTACAACGTTATCACCGATTTCGGCTCTTTCATCACCCTTAACCATACCGGCAATTTCAGCAGCTTGCTCTTTGGTGATTGAGTAGAGTTTGTTGTTCAGAATATCGCTTACGGTCTTGTAAACTCTATAGATTTTCGGACAGCTGTCCCACTCGTCGGTTTGACTTGAGTCAAATACCAAATCGGCAGGATTCACGGGGTAAATGTATGGGTTGTTATATATTTCGCGCTCATCTGTGTAGTATTCTTTGCCCTGCTCAAGCGCAAGCGCAATCTTTGCCTGCTTTTCTTTATCGGGAGAGAGAGGGTCAAAAAAGAAATCTATCGGACGGCGGTATTCTTCGCTCTGCCTTCTCCAAGCGGTGAAGGAGATAAGTTCACCGTGAATAAGCGCGTTATCAATAATTTGGTCGCAAGTTTTCTGGTAATCCATTTTTTCCATAATGTTTACAAGCATTGCTTTTTGTCTGTTGGAAGCGTTATCAGAATTGTGATTTTCACCCGAAACATCGAACATAGAATTAACGTTTGCATAAGTATTTCTCCATATATAAGATTTTAGTGTTTGGTAGAACATAAAAGTTTTGCACATTTTAATCTTGCTTTTCCAGCGTTGGTTTTTGTCGCCTTGAGGGATATATTCATTTTTGAAGAAAATTTCGTCAGAGAGTTTTTGTGCCATATCAAGGTTTGTGGAACGCTCTCTGTTCCAGCGTTGAAAGTCATTAGAAATCTTTTTGACAAGAAGCTCTTGTTCTTCTTTCGATAATTTTTCTTCATTTTCTTGGTTAACAATGTTTGTAAAAGTCATAAATTTTTCCTTTCTGAGAATATATCTCGGTTAATAAGTGATTAAGTGATTAAGTAGTTTTAAAAATGTTCTAGATAAAGCGCGGCTTACCTTTGTCGTCATTCTGAGGAAATGGTTTGACGAGGTTTGCTTTTGTTTGAACGAAGTCCGAAGAATCGCCATAACTTATGCCGACAAAAACTTTTAATTGTCAGCGCTGCTATGCCGACGATTAAACTTTCAAAAACAAATTCCCTTCTACTCGTCTAAATCCGCACCTTAAGAGACAGAGGGCTGAGGCGCGGTTTTGCGCCTCTGCATATATGCGTCCCTTAAACCAATCAAGACTCTTTTTTAAACACTCAAGACAAAGTGCGTGCATTTTTCTCTTTGCAAAAGCGTTCAAAAAAAGTTTTCCGTCTGAATCTTTGAAATAATAAATTGCTCCAATTAGATTTTTGTCGTTCAAAAAAAGGTAAAAAAGAGTGTTTGAGATTATGAATTCAAAAGAGTTTGTGTCTGTGATTTGCGCTTGAACCTTTTCATACAGAGCCTTGCACTCGTCTTTATAATCAAGAAACTCCGCTTGAGTCGGAATAAGCACCCTAATCATATTTTTTCCTCACTAAGCCCTTCTATAATATTAATCACCGGCTCAATATTTTCGGGCTTTTCATCATCTAACCCGAGAGCAAGCCGCTGCCCTTTTTGAACTTTTCCAATAGAGGAGATTAAGAAATCGAGAGTTGAAACAGCGCCTTTTGGCATTTCAAGATACTCTATATCCGCTCTTACAAGCTCGCGAGAAAATTCATCAAGTATAAACTCTAACGCAGAGAGCGTTTTGTCATAAAAAAGTATATGCTTGTCATTAATCTCTTTTTTCTTTTTTTGTATATCGTTTATTTTTGCTTTAGCCATATTTTATCCTTTAAAAATTAAAAAAATCCCGAAGGCTGAAAACACGAGGAGTGCGTAGAGAGAGAAAGGTGAAATAGCCTTCGGGAAAAGATATGTGTACATCAATACTAAACTTTTGCGTAAAAACTCTTTATCAACTTTTTATTTCCATAAAAATCACTTGCATACTGGCGAACTTTTCCGTCTTTTGTTTGCTTGTTAATACCAAACTTCCATCCGTAAGGTTCTTGCTTTAGTTTTTTATAATTTGCATCATTTATTGAGCAAATAATTTGCTCTTTCAACTCTTGCACCATAAAGTTTGCGTTTATTCCGGATAGTGTCTGCCTGTTAAAAACTCCGTCAAATCTCCATTCGACAAGTTCTGCCACAGGTTTTTTACAAATGGGACAAAACCCTATAGAGAGCCTTCTTGAAGAAAACATGTCGTTATCTTCCAAAAAATAAACATTATCAGCTTTAAATTTACAGCAATGTCGCATTATAATTCTCCTTCTTAAAATTGACGCAGCACAATGACAGCCAAGCTTTCAGCTCAACAAATCCTGATACAGCATCTTATAATAGGGCACAATTCGCCCTCATACCCTTGGAAGATTTATCCTACGCAGCTTTTGCTTTGTTTCAAAATCGAGTACATTATTATGATACACTATTTTCTAAAACTTGACATCAAATGTTAAGAATTTTTTACATCTTAACCTAAAACTCAACAGATACAGCATCCGAAGCCATTTTAAAGGGGTTCAAACACACTCTGCGTCTTGCATAGGTACTGATTTTGAAAGCATTTTATGTTTAAGCTATATTAGTAACTATCAAGGGAAAATGAAGGAGATACAAATGAAAGCAATTGTTTTTGATAAAGAATTAAAACTGGACACAAATTATCCGAAGCCTGAACCAAAAACCGGCGAAGCTCTTATAAAAGTAAGCCTTGCAGGGATTTGTAACACTGATTATGAGATTACCAAAGGGTATATGGGTTATGTAGGCGTTCTCGGGCACGAATTTGTTGGTGTAGTAGAGGATGTTAACAGCGACAAGGCTGAAGATAAAAAATGGATAGGCAAAAGGGTTGTTGCAGAGATTAGCTGGGGATGCGATGAACCTGATTGCGAATGGTGCGCAAAGAAGAATTACCGTCACTGCCCGAACCGCCACACTTTAGGGATAGTAGCAAAGGACGGTTGTTTTGCGGAATATATGACAATGCCACTTAACGTACTGTTTGAGGTTCCTGATAATGTAGCTGATGAGCAGGCTGTATTTGTAGAACCGCTTGCAGCTGCTTGTGAAATTTCGGAACAATTACATATAGAGCCTATGCAAAAGGTGGTTGTTTTAGGTGACGGAAAGCTCGGACTCACAACTGCACTAACTCTTCACGCACAAAACTTGGATGTTTTGTTGATAGGAAAACACCAAAACAAACTTGATATAGCGAAAGCACAAGGGGTAGAAACTCAGCTTCTTCAAGAGTTTTCTCCGGCACCTGTTTATGATGTTGTTGTAGAAGCTACAGGCACAGCTTCCGGTTTTGAAACTTCCATGGGACTTGTCAAACCGAGAGGTGTTCTTGTTCTCAAGAGTACTGTGGCAACCGGCAAAGAGCTAAACCTTGCGCCGATTGTTATTAATGAAATAACGGTTCTCGGTTCTCGCTGCGGTCAATTCCCGCCGGCACTGAGACTTCTCAAGAACAACAGAATTGATTTTAAGCCTTTTATTTCAAAGATTTATTCCGTTGACGAAGCTCTGGAAGCTTTTGAAGCTAACAAGGCAAAAGATACGGTTAAGATTTTGATTAAGTTTTAAAACTTCTAAGAAAAAAAGATTAAAAAAGAAGATTCTTAGTTATTAATGATACTAAGAATTTTCTTTTTTCTTTTAACTAATAAGTTGTCGGCACAGCAATGCCGACCTGCTGGTACAAATATATCGCCATTCATAAGGGAAATTATCATTTACCCCGAAGAATCGCCATAACCCTCTTTATAATTTTCTTGAATGTTTATTTTCCCGAAAGCACACTCTCGCCAGAGATTTTCTCGCCTTTTATGATATATCTTGCACTCTCTGTTTTCATCAAATGGTTGTCCACAAGCGAATAAGATTCAAGTGTCAGGGTATTAATTCCGCTAAACTTCCCATCCTCAAGCCTTATTGACACAGTATCGGTTAAAACTTTGTTGTCATAGGGTGCACGTTTTGAAAAAACAATCAAGTTACCTTCTACTGCTTTTAGAGAGATTTCTGCATTTGCACCTGTAAAAGGATTATCAAGAGCAATCTTGTCACCTACGCGCGACAAATTCCACATATCAACGCTTTGGGGCTTAAAAGTTTTGTAGCTGTTTGTATCGTCCAACTTGGCAACTACCCTCCAACACCCGAAGAATGCTTTTGGAACTTCATTAACCGAAACTCCGGCAGAAAGTGTCATATCTTCGGCATTAACCCATTGAGAGCTCAAAAAGATGCATAGTATTAACACAAAAAGACGCTTCATAATTTTATTATAATAGGATTTTTGCCAAAGTCTATATTTTAGAGTCGACAAAAATTAATCCAAAATTCTTACCCCTGAATAAGAGCCTGTATCATAGTTGTTTGCCCTGTATCCGCTGTTTAATGGCGAAGAATATCCCTCATAACGCCTGTTTCCGTAATAAGAAGGCGGGTAGTTATCCTGTACAAAAACATCATCAATAGACGGGGTGAAGCCTGTTAACTGACCTTTGAAATACTGCTTTATATTACCTAAAACAGACGGTCTTGCTCCGCCGTTATAATAGTTACGGCTGTAGTTGTCGGTATAATACGGTTCTTTGAACCGCCTCTCCTGTGCGTAAAAGTTGTTATAATAAGGAGAATGATATCCCCAATAATCATAAGGTCTATGGGTAATAACCGTTCTCTGAGCAAAAACCGGCATTGACGAAAAAACTAGCAATAAAATAAAAAAACAACGCATAAAATATCCTCACGCCATGTATTAAACCCTGAACCTAAAAAAAATAAATTCCCCACTGTGGGGGGATAGTTCGCTATACTTGTAGGTTTGTATAGCTAAGTTAATTGTCAGCTCAGCAACGCCGAATTACAAACTATAAAATAAACGTTCAAGATAAGGCGAGGTTTGCCCTTATCGTCATTCTGAGGAAAAAGGTTGAGAAGCTTTGTATTGGTATAAACGAAGTCCGAAGAATCGCCATAACTATAAGTCTTTACAAAAAGTTATGGCGATTCTTCACTATCGTTCAGAATGACGATATCTGTGATATTCGTTTTATTTTGAATTTATATTCGACAAAAAACCGCACCTCTGCAATAAACCGTCATTCTGAGGAAAAAGGTTTGACGAGGTTTGCTTTTGTTTGAACGGAGTCCGAAGAATCGCCATAACTTATGCACAGACAAGAATGTTATGGCGATTCTTCGGGGGTAAATGATAATTTCCCTTAAGAATGACGATATATCAGACCAGTAGGTCGGCATTACTATGCCGACAAAAACTTTTAACCTGTTTTTGCGATTCTTCGCCCCCGCTATTCTTGTAGTTTACAATTCAGGTGTAATTGTCTTCATCAAATCTTCGACAATCACCCAATCAGCGGGCTCATCAATTTCGTATGCGGTGTAAGAAGGAAGCTCAAATGCTGATATTTTGCCTGAGAGGCGGCATTTGTCTTTTAAAATGTTTCTGACAGAATTTATATAACACGCGCCATTTTCTGCAAGAATTCCTTGAAAATCCTGCCGGCGCGGACGATTAGCGTAATCATAATTTATCGGTTCAACGCGTCCCGCTTTCTCTATCCAATGGAACTGTTTTTCTCTCACTGCCGAAAACATTGAATCACAGTCAGAATTTTTAAATTTTTCATACATTCTGTCTATATGCTCAGAGCTAAGCATCGGCGATGTTGCTTGAATCAGGAAAAACAAATCTTCTTGACTTAGTCCTGATTTTTCTATGTATTCTAAAATAACACTCTCTGTAGATGCTGTATCTGAAGCGTTTTTGGGGTCTCTGTCGTACACGATTAGTTTTTCAAGATTGAAGCTTAGAACAGTATTTTTAATTTCCTCGCTATCCGTAGCGATAACAACTTTGTCTATTGAGTTTGCTCTGCTTGCAGCGGATGCTGTCCAATAGACGAGCGGTTTTCCATTAATCGGTTTTATGTTTTTTAAAGGTATAGATTTGCTTCCGCCCCTAACGGGTATGAATGCTATGTTCATTCTTCTCCTCCAAAACTTTTATAAGCCCGTACAAAACTTTGCTATAAGGCGTTTCGACTCCGTATTTTTCTCCGAGCTTTATCATCTCACCCGCAAAAATATCGTTTTCTGTTTTGCGTTTTGCAAGAATATCTTGAAGCATGGAGGTTTTCCCCTCATCACACATAAGTTCAAGCGATTTTAGAGCCTCAGATTCAAAATTTTCAAGGTTCTTTACGCCTTTTTTTTGTGCAACCTGACGGACTTCTTTGCAAATATTTTTTGCAAGCGCTAAGAAATTCTTGTTCGCCTTAAGCTCTCCAAATGTCATGTTAAGAATTGCGGATACGGGATTGGAAAACATATTGAGTGCAAATTTGAGCCAGAGAGAATAATCTATGTCATCTGCCGTTTTATAATCAATACCGGCGGTTTTAAAAATTTCTTCAACGAGTGTGTCGTGTTCAATGGTTATAGTAAACACGCCGTCTTGAATAACCGAATTTTCTACTCTTTGGGCACTATGACCGATAAAATACGATTTAACAACTTTTGCAGTTTTGTAAACGTTTGATATTTTTTCTTCAGAAGATACGCCGTTTACAAGAGAAATTATGCGCGTATTTTCCCCGACAAAATTCTTTATTTGAGCGATTGCACACTCTAACCCCGATGATTTAGTTGCAATTATAATCAAATCCGCATCAAATTTATCATCCGGCAAAATAAAGTTAAAATTCTGCTCCGCACCGTTATAAATCGGTTTTTTATGCTTAAATTTTTCCAATCTTGAACTATCGACCAAAACACGCAGGTCAAAAGCACTTTGGGCAAATTTTACTCCCAAAGTCATGCCGACAGCTCCCAAACCGCAAATTATAACCTTAAACATAAAAACATTTTAACCCAAACCCCTCAAAAACTTCTTTAATATTACGTTTTGTAAAGGTTCAAAATGCAGTATTTTAGACTCTTAGTATTAGATATCTACAACTTTAGTATAAAATTTTCAAAAAACATTAAAGTTTTTAAAAATTATGCCGTTATATATAACATAGGGAGCATGCAGTTTCAAAAAAATGAACAGAATGCTCCGTTTGAAAGAAGATTAATGTAGGAAGGAAATAATATGACGGATAGAGAAGAAGAAATGGGTGCATCACTTTTCGGAAAATCTCTTGATTTGATGGAAGATGATCCGCTTGAAGAAATTTTCGCGCTCAATATGGGTGATTTTATATCTGAATATTTAATTTCTGAAGATTTAGCCAATAAAATCGGCAAAGGTGAAAAAGATAAAGCAGAGAGATTAAAATCTCAACTGAAGGAATTAATCTCCATTTATTCATTGGATAATACTCTTTGTGTACTTGGTTTCAGCTCACAAGACGAGTATGTTGTATACAATTCCATCGCAAAAACTCTCGCTCAAATTCTTGATTCGGATGCGTGCCACATATATTTAACAAAAGATTTTACCAAAGGTTTGGATATGGAAGATAAACTGCTTGGTTTAGTCGGCTCATCCATTGAATTTGACGAAGATATGTATTCAAAGAAAATCGGATATAACAAGGACGATAACTCTATTGTTGTAAAAGCTTTTAATGCAATAGAAAAAGTTCAGGTAAAAGATGTTTCCCAAATTCAAGGATTTGTACCAAAGTATGAACTCAGGGAATTTGACGTAAAATCAATTGCGGTTGTTCCTATCCATAATAATGCCTATGTTGTAGGTGTTATTGTAATAGAAAATTATAAAGAAAAAACTATAAAACGAGCATATATGAACCTTCTTGAGACAATCGGAAGATTATTCGGGACATCTATGCACCTTCAAAAAACTATCGAAGAAGCTGAGAAAGTTATTGCGGACGAGAAAGTTTTTGCAGAAGACTTGCAGCACTTGAGAGCCGAGTTGACTGCACTTATCGGAGATTTGGGAAGTCATCAGCAAGCGTTTGTCGAAAAACTTGCAAAAGCAGTTGATGAAAAGGGTCAATACAAAGTTTCTCACTCGCAAAATACGGCAGAGTTATCAAAGAAATTATGTAAAGAGCTTGGCTTAAACGAAAAAACAACAGATTTGGTTTATTATGCGGGTCTATTACAAAATATAGGTAAGATTACATTGCCGGAATCCTTATTCACAAACAAAGGCAAGCCTTCAAAAGAAGAATGGGAAAAGCTTCAGAACCATCCGAATGTCGGTGTCAATTTGCTGATGAATATAAACTTCCTCTCAGAAGTAATTCCGTATATACACTACCACAAAGAGCGCTGGGACGGCAGAGGAGAACCGGAAGGCTTGAAGGGTAATTCTATTCCGTTCGGTTCAAGAATAATCGCGGTAGCAGATGCTTATACAGCAATGACTTCAGACCGTTCATACAGAAATGCAATGACCAAAGAAGAAGCTCTTTCAATAATAAAAGAAGAAGCCGGCTCGAAGTGGGATCCGGATGTAGTTAATGCTCTATTTAGTACACTTGGCGAATAAGCTAAGTTTAAACTTTTGCACAGACATATAGTTTTGGCGATTCTTCGGACTCTGTTTATACCAATCCCCCCCTCAAATCTTTTTCCTCAGAATGACGGTTTATTGCAGAGGTGCTGTTTTTTGTCGAATATAAATTCAAAATAAAACGAATACCACAGATATCGTCATTCTGAACGATAGTGAAGAATCGCCATAACTTATGCACAGAAATAAACTGCAGCAGTTTACTTTTACCCTCGTTTGATGTATTATTGGGGTCAAGAACTGGAGGGTAGGATGTCTGTTGTTTTAGAGCAAAAACAAGGTTTGATAGCCGGTGACGGGCTTTTGCCGGTCAAGATGGCTCAATATGCAAAAGAAAATGGGTTTGATGTAGTTGCGATTTCATTATCAAGTGATAACTACAGACAGCTTAAAAAATATTGTTCAAAAGTGTATTCTTTTTGTCCGGGCGAAGCTTTAAAAATTGAAAAAGCGCTGAAGGATGAAGGCATTAAGCAGCTTACATTTTTAGGAAAAGTCAGCAAAACACTTATTCTAAAGCGTCCGAAGTTTGATTCAAAAGCAATAGATTTCATTAAAAAAGCGGTAAGGCTCAATGATGACAAAGTCATGCTCATGCTGATTGAGGAGATGGAAAAAGTCGGCATAACGATTTTGGATCAAACATTGTTTATCAAGAACTTGATGATACCTTCAGGAGTTTTAGGTAACATTCAGCCTACTCAGGAGCAGGTTGATGATGTAAATTACGGGTATTGGCTTGCAAAAGAGACAGGAAAACTCGACATAGGGCAGTCAGTAGTCATAAAAGACAAGATGATTATGGCGGTTGAGGCAATTGAAGGCACTGACAAATGTATAAGACGCGGGGCTAAAATTGCGAAGAAAAACGCAAGAATTATTAAAGTTGCAAAACCTTCTCAGGACAAAAGATTTGATATTCCTGCAATCGGGCTTAAGACCTTAAAAACGATGAGGAAATATAAGGCAGATTTGATTGCTGTCGAAGCAGGCGAGACAATTATTGTAGATAAAGAAGACGTTATAAATTACGCAAACAAACACGGCATCGTTGTTATGGCAGTTTAGGGGTAAAATCAAACTTAACTCGCCAATCCCAAATTAAGGAACAAAGATGAAAAAAGTTTTTATTATAACAGGTGAATATTCGGGGAATCTGCACGGGGCAAGAGTTGCCGAACTCTTAAAACAAAAGAATCCCGATATTATTATTGAAGGAATCGGCGAAGCTGACATGGAAAGGGCAGGAGTAAAGCTATTTTGTGACCACTCAAAAATGTCAGGTTTCGGCTTGAACTTCAAAATGATTGTTGACCACCTTTCTCTGGAAAAACGGGTTTCGGAGTATATTCTGAACGTTTTTAAACCGGATTTGGTTCTGTGTATTGACTACGGAACTTTTAACCTGCGAGTAGCGAAACGCCTTAAGGGGAGCGGAATCAAGGTATTTCATTATATACCGCCGCAAGTGTGGGCAAGCAGAAAATGGCGTATCAAAGGGATTAAGAAGTTTGTTGACAAAGTTCTTTGCATATTTCCTTTTGAAGAAGAAATGTATAGAGAATACGGGATTGATGTTCACTACTGCGGACACC
>CACZPB010000026.1 GCA_902782905.1 uncultured bacterium | reverse complement strand
TGGTTAGGACGGGAGATTCTCATTCTCCAAACAGGGGTTCAATTCCCCTTACCGCCGCCAATTATAGTCCTCATTTGAGGGCTTTTTGTTATGGTGGAATTGAACCCGCAATAGCTTACGCCATTGGGGGTTCGTCCCTCCAAAGAAACGTGATATTCAGTAATAAGGTTGAATAACCCCAAATATCGTTCGCTATACTTCGGCGAGCGGTTTGTCGAGCGAGCGAATAGAAATATCAACTTCTTCAGGGAAAACGGTTTTCATATTGTTCACCAAATCATTAGTCGAATTTACCCAAAAAATAGGCGACGTCAAAATCTTTGTGCTGTATCCGTTAGTTTCCGGAAGTTTAAACATTACAGGGTCATCGCCGTGGTATTTAGCAAGAAGATTTTTAATAGCGCAAAGCTCTTCGTACTTAACTTCTTTTTTTAGACTTACAGTTACCAAATTTGCGCTGTCTACAGATTTTGCACTGTCAATCAGAACGCTGATTTGGTTTTCTCCCCTATGTTGGACTTTTCCTGTAATAACAACTTTTTCATCCTGAACCAAAATTTCGGCAAACTCTTGAAGCTTTTTATGGAAGCACACGCAATCTGCCTTACCCGTCAAATCCTCCAAAGTCACAAATCTCAAGAATTTTGATGGATCTTTTTTTGTAGGAATTTGCCTTGTTGCCGTAACAAGCCCGCAGATAGTCACCACTTCTTCCTCTTTACAATTCTCAAGTTCTGAAATCCTGTGTGTTGTAAGGAATTGAAGCTTATCTCTTATTGAAAAGAGAGGGTGTGAGGTGACATAAAATCCCAAAAACTCTTTCTCAAACATCTGAATTTCTTTATCAGTGTATTCTTCATCAGTTCCGTTTAATTGATATTGAGCGTTTGCAAAACCATCATCTTCGCCAAGTGCGGCAAAAAGGCTCACTTGTCCCATAGCTTTGTCTTTTGCTTCTTTATTTGTTACATCCAAAATATGTTCAATATTTTCAAAAAGTTGTTTTCGGCTCTTTTCAATATTTGAGAAAGCACCTGATTTTATAAGTCCTTCCAGAGATTTTTTGTTTACATATTTTGTATCGACTCTTTTGCAGAAATCAAAAATACTTGTAAAATCTCCGTTTTCTTCTCTTTCTTTAATAATTGCTTCCACAACAGGTGCGCCAACTCCTTTAATTGCCGCCATCCCGAAACGTATATTCTCTCCGTCAGGAGCGTATTCAAGATAAGATTTGTTAATATCTGGCGGAAGAACTTTAATCCCGTATTTTTGAGCTTCTTCAATATATAGCTGTGTTTGGTCTTTGTTATCTGAAACGCTTGATAAGAGCGCAGATAGGTATTCCACAGGATAATGGCATTTCAAGTATGCCGTTTGATACGCAACAAATGCGTAAGCTGCTGAGTGTGACCTGTTAAAACAGTATGAAGCGAAAGCAAGAATTTGGTTGAATAATTTCTCGGCATCCTCTTTTTTCATATCGTGTTTAGCGGAAGCCTCGATAAATTTACCCCTCTGTTCTTCCATTGTTTTAAGGTCTTTTTTACCCATCATACGGCGGACTTGGTCAGCTTGACCGAGTGAATAATCTGCAAGAACTTGGAACACCTGCATAATCTGCTCCTGGTAAACAATTGTTCCGTAAGTGTCTTTTAATACAGGCTCTAATAGCGGATGAGCGTAAGTGATTTCCTGCAATCCGTGTTTTCTTGCAACAAAGTCATCTACCATGCCGGAACCAAGCGGCCCAGGACGGAATAGAGCGACAAGAGCGCCTAAATCTTCAAAAACGTCAGGCTTAAGTCTTTTTACAAGGTTCATCATACCTTGAGATTCAAGCTGAAATACACCGACTGTTTCGCCTTTGGTGAGCATATCAAATGTAGGCTTATCATCAAGCGGAATGTGGTTTATATCTACATCAATTCCTCTATATTTTTTAACCATTTTTACCGTTTTTGTAATCATGGTCAAGTTTCTTAAGCCCAAAAAGTCCATCTTGAGAAGGTCTAAGACCTCAGTAGCTTCGTGTTTTGGGTATCCTGTTTGAACAATGCCGTCTTTTGATGGCTGGACAGGAAGAATTGTATCAAGCGGTGCGTGAGAGATGATTACACCGGCTGCGTGAGTACCGGTACCGCATTTTAATCCCTCAATTGCGACTGCCATATCAACCCAGCGTTTAAAGCTTATTTCGTTTCCCGTGTCAGGATTTACAATTTTATAATCCTCGTCATAAAGCTGTTTAAACTCGGAAGTTCCTTCCGCTTCTATAATGTCTCTAAGCCATTCAGCTTTAGGATTTGTAGCTCTTGCAACATCAAGTGCCGGCTCGATAAGTCCTGTAAGCCTGTTACTTTCGACAAACGGCACCTGAAGAACTCTGCCTACACCTTTGAATGCGGCTTTTGGTGCATAAGTAGAGAAGGTAATGATTTGACAAACTTTGTCTTCGCCGTATTTTTGTGTAACGTAGTCTATAACTTCACTACGCCTGTCGATACAGAAGTCTATATCAATATCGGGCATTGTAAAACGTTCAGGGTTCAAAAATCTTTCAAACAACAGTTT
>CACZPB010000025.1 GCA_902782905.1 uncultured bacterium | reverse complement strand
AGCAATTACAAGAGCTGCAATTCAAATTCGCAGAAGAAATTAGTGCAAAAGTACACGAACTAAAAAACAAAAAACCTGAAGAATATACTGAAGAAGACAAAAAAGCTTTATCTGCACTTGAAAACATTAAGCAATCCTTTGCCGGCATGGTTACAGGTTACAATGCAAACAAAAATCTCTCAACGGGAGCAAAAAAAGAATATTCTGAAAATGTTATTGATAAATCACAAGAAATAAATATTTATGATGACGTTTTGAAAAACATTGCAGTATTAGAAAATGATACAACAGGCATTGTTAACTTTACAGATGAAGAAAAAGCACAATTTGAATCTTCATTAAACGAGATTACAAACGGTGACTATCAAAACACTGTTGATGCTTACCAAGCAGAATTGAAGACAGAAGAAGAACAAAAACCGACAGCACAAGACGAAAACGGTCAATTTGTAACAGTTCCGCAGTCTGAAATCGCAAATGTTCAAAAAAGAGCAGAAGAAAAGAAAGCTGAAATAGCACAAAAGAGTGATGATAATAAAGCTACAAAATTTGAAGTAGAAACACCTAAAAAATCAAAAATTACAAGTCTTGCTCTAGCAACAAAATTCTCAGGAGGCTTCGCAAAGTTAATTCAAGATTGCACAGAATACAGCGACAAAGTTGTTGCAGAAGCAGCAAAAACAGTTGCAAGATTCGGAAATTCAGCACAAGTTTATTTTGCTAACCTTGGAGGGTACGATTTTACAACCGCAGTAGGAAAAGAAAACAACGGCTGGACTAAAGAGCAAATTTCAAAATTGAACCTATCTTTCTCTCAAAGAGAAATTCTTAATGAAGAGGCTGAAGAAAGAGAACAGAAAATGCAACAGGCATAATTAGTACATTTGTTTTTCGCAATTGTATATGTCAAACAATTAGTTTTGAGGTGCGTCAAACGACACACCCTGCTGGCTAAATTTTTCTGGATTGCTTTGTCGCTTAAATTGCTGCTGCTCCTCGCAATGACGCGCCATACTTGTAGGTTCTCAATCCAAGATAAGATACATTTACCCCGCTTGCGCAAAACTTGTAGGTTCAATACAAGCTAAGATACATTTACCCCCGCTTGCGCAAAACTTGTAGATTCAATACAAGCTAAGATACATTTACCCCTACCACTAGTAAATTATCTGCACCGTAATATTTCTTGAGCGTTCTTTGTTGTCAAAGTCTAATAAGACAACTTGCTGCCAAGTGCCCAAATTCAGAAGTCCGTCTTTCAGCGCAATATTTACTGAGCTACCGACAAGAGCGGAGCGAACGTGAGCATAGCCGTTTCCGTCATGCCAAATCTCGTCGTGGTGGTATTCTACTCCTGATGGCGCAATTCGCTCAAGTGCTTCTCGCAAGTCCTGAACCAAACCTTCTTCGTATTCGATTGTAGTTACGGCAGATGTGCTGCCTTGAATTGATACACATACAAGAGCATCCTTAAGTTCGTGTTTATAAACACAGTTTTGAACGTGCTTTGTTATATTGATAACATCTGTGTTACCTTGCGTTTGGATTACAAAATGCTCGTTAATTACCGTCATCTTCCTTCTCCTCTTTTATAAAAGAACCTCTTTTTTTGTATACAAGTATAAAAAATATTATAAGAACTATTGTTACCGCAATTATTACCAAATTCAAATATTGCTTGATTGTTTCGCCAAATAGCATCAAAACAATACTTACGATAAAAAATCTTCCGCCTCTGCCTAAGATACTGACAGCGATAAACTTTAGAAAATTCATCTTCAAAATACCGCTTGCTATTGTAAAAATGTTATACGGTATCGGTGAAAAAGCAGAGAAAAATACGGCTATTGAGCCATACTTTTCATACAATTTTTCCACAGCATTAAGTTTATCAATATTCTTTCTGAAAAGATAATTAAACAAAGGTCTTCCGCCAAAGTATCCGAGCAAATAACCAAACGCACCGCCTGAGACAGAACCTATCATGCAAACAAGAGCATACAATAGAGCTTTTTCAGGTTTTGCTAAGTCCATGGCTATAAGCAAAAAATCCGGCGGCAGCGGAAATCCCGGAAGGCAGCTCTCAATTGCCGCATTTATTGCCAGTCCCTGCAATCCCAGTGATTGAAAAAAATTATTTATCTGTAAAATTATTTCGTGCATCTTAATTTCCTATTCTATAACTCTATAAAGCGTACCGGCTTCCTGAACACTTACATTTCCCCCCGGAACAGTGAGCACCTCAAACTTTTCAACCCTGTTTGCGTACTCTATTTCGATAATATCACCTACTTTTAACTG
Organism: uncultured bacterium; assembly: GCA_902782905.1. Lineage (GTDB taxonomy): Bacteria > Cyanobacteriota > Vampirovibrionia > Gastranaerophilales > Gastranaerophilaceae > CAG-196. Next base: position 2,012 of record CACZPB010000025.1, on the reverse strand, counting down.
TTTAGCAGGCTTAGAGGGATTCCCGTTTACCATAACACGCCCCATTTCGGAAACAGTATTGGCTACGCTCCTTCTTTTTATTAATCTTGAAACTTTTAAAAACTTGTCAAGCCTCATTACAGTTTTTTTACAACCTCTTTCACAAGTTTTTTAAATTTATCCTTTGCAATATTTGCAGCTCTTATAACATCATCGTGAGAAAGCCCGACAGTGCTTACTCCGGCTGCGGAATTACAAATACAACTGAGTCCTATAACCTTCATCCCAGCCCAAGAAGCGACAATAGCTTCAGGGACAGTTGACATCCCGACCGCATCTGCACCTATAACTTTTGCCATTCTGACTTCAGCAGGAGTTTCATAAGAAGGGCCTGTAAGTGCCATATAAACACCCTCTTGTAAATCTACTCCTATTGAGTCTCCGACTTTTTGAACAAGTTCTACAAGATTGCTGTCATAAACTTCACTCATATCAGGGAATCTTGTTCCCATACTGTCATCGTTCTTGCCTATAAGCGGATTTACACCCATAAAGTTTATATGGTCTGTTATTATCATCAAATCAGAAGGATTAAATGAAGGGTTTACACCACCTGCTGCATTTGTAAGAATGAGCGTTTTTACCCCGAGTTTTTTCATAACTTTTATCGGAAAAACGACTTTTTCTATAGAATGCCCTTCGTAGTAGTGAAATCTCCCCTGCATCATAACGACTTTTTTTCCGCTAATTTCTGCAAAAACAAGCCTTCCTTTGTGACCTGAAATAGTTGAAGCTTCAAAATTCGGAATATCCGAATAATCAAGCGCAATATCACAAAATTCATCCGCAAGTTCTCCGAGTCCGGAACCTAGAACGATACCGATTTCAGGCTCAAAATCCCCAATTTTTGATTTTATAAAACTTACTGCTTCACTTAGCATACCACACTCCTATAACTCCCAAATGTTATTCTACTACTAAAATACTTGGAGTAAAGGGGTAAAGAGGAAAAGGTGTAAAGGGGTAAAGGGAATTTGTAGTCTGTTGTCTGCATTGTGCTGTGCCGACAATTAAAGTACACCGCAGACAATTTTGAACAGTTCTCAATCACTATAAAATATTCACACAAACTTATTCATCTAAAGATTTGCGCTGCCGTCATCTTTCATTTTTTTAAGAGCTTGTTTTGCTCCGTCATAATTGCGGCAAAGCTTTACAACAAACTCAATTGCAGCTTTATCTTGTCTTATTGCATCCTTTAGCTGATAAATTTCAGAGAGCTGAAGTTCGCTTGTATCAGATGTTTCAAAAAGGTATTTTTTCAAAAGTTCTTGAGCCTCAGGTTCCATGCCGGCAATACCGTGTTTGAAAGCAAACCAGTTATAAAGGTGATAGATAAAATAATATTTGTTAATTTCACCTTTTGATAAGATAAACATCTCGTCAGTTTTAAACTTAACCTTTTTTTCTGCCGCCAGCGCAAGATACAGGGCCTTACTTCCTCTTGCCGGATAAATAAAACCCTCGTTCTCGCCAATAGGATTAAGAATTTTTGAAGCTTTTTCTATATAAAAAACTTTTGTTCCCTGATTTTTTATATATTCTAAAATCTTCTCGGGTTCGAAATCATAGTTTTTCAAAATTAGCGCAAGCTCGTCTTCGAGCCTCTGTTTTTCAGCATCTGCAAGAGTCGACAAATCAACCATATTGCCCGCAAAGTAATGGCGCTTGCGTTTTGAATTACTCTTGGCGCCGATTGTTTTACTTAAGCGATATCGCAAAAACCTTTCTTGCAAAGCAAGTATCGTATATATTACATTCCTAAGCAGCTGCATTGGTATTAACGTCTTTTTCCTTTTTGTCGATTTGTTGTCTTTCAGCAAAAGAAGCTATATTTTTAATGTTGTTATAAAGCTTTTCTCTTTCGTTTCCTTTGTAATTGGTAATAACTTCATTTACCATATTACATTGTACAGCAAGGAATGCTAAAAATATAATATCTGTCTCATTTTGTATGAAATTCTTTACATATT
>CACZPB010000024.1 GCA_902782905.1 uncultured bacterium | reverse complement strand
TCTTTTTGCTTCTGTTTTCTTTCTCTCTTTTCTTCGCAACAAAAGAGAGAAAGAAAATAGAAGGTGCCAATTAAACCTGATAAACAGAATATTTGCAATATAGTTGACTTTTACACCAAAATATATTTGGGGGTGTATTTATTACCAATTACTGATTTTTATCAAAAATTCTTAAAAATTTAACTCATCCAGTTTCTGATAAATTGCAAGCTGCAAAATGTATAATAAATCAAGCTTTGTATTTGGCATGTCGAATTTAAAGCTGAACCCTGTGTTATAAAGTATATTACCGCGAAGAATAAAATCAGAATTAATAAAACCGATAAAGCTTTTTCCCTCTTTATAGAGCATTTCTTTGAGTTTTTTTGAATAATCAACTATCAATTCTCTGGGAATTTGTTCGTTATTAAATGTTGCAAGATTTTTCCCGTCAAAAAGAGAAGTCAGGGAAACTTTTTCCCCTTCTATAAATTCTTCAATAAAAAGAGTTTTAGCAACGTCGGGTGATGCTTCTGAGAAAGTGTTTTGAATTTGTATTGTTTCTTGGATAGAGTTTGCAATCTTTGTTTCTCCATCTGTTGTTACTATTACAGGAAATTCAACAGGAAGTGTTATCTTTCGCGGTAATTTAATTGAATATTTCTCTAATAAACTTCTTGAAAATTCGTTTGAAAGTTCAAGATTTGTCCAAAACGAAGTTGGCGCAAAACAATTTATGTGATTTTTTTTCATAACGTCGCCAATTCCTTGCAAAATCCATTTTTCGTCATTAACAAGCACTATATCGATTTGGAGAGCTTTGCATTTTTCGGCAAGCCCTTGAAATGTGTTAAAATCTATCGAAAAGACACCATCTTCATCTGTTTTATATGTAACAAAGAGTTTGTTCAAAAACTTAGAGTTTTTTATATAAGAAAGGTATTCAACAGTATTATCTGCTACGACAAGAATATTTAGTGATTGCATCCGCCGCATCCTCCACACGAGCCCATACAACCGTTGTTTAGCAGTTTATTTATTTCAAAAGTTTGATTAAAAAGAATTTTTTCAACAACAAGCGGATAAATTGTCTGTTCAAGGTAATTAAGTTCTTGTTTCAGCTCATCATAGTGAGTATCGTTATTGATAAATACAGGATACTGGGTAATTATTTTTTTTGAATCTGTTTCATAAATTGTGATTCCCGTAACTTTTACTCCGGCAATAATTACGTCTTTAACAGGTGTTTCAGTATTAAAGGCAGGAAGAAGCGAATGATGGCAACCAATTGCTTTGCCTTCAAATTTTTCTTTGAAATTAACAAGGATAGTTAAGTCAAAATCATCAATATTTTGTGGAATTTGACTAAAACAAAGAACCTCATTATCCTTTAGTTGATATTTTATTGCATCAATCGTCGGAGAATATTCTGAATACAAAATTGCAACTTTTTTCATAAAAATATTTTAGCACATTATTAGTCAAAAAATCAGTATTATACTTTCTGTGCAAATAAGGCATATAACTTAAAGCTGGCGCAGCCAAAATTCAATACTAATAAAATTGAGTATAATAAAAATCATTTCTAAAAATGTCTTTGCTGCGGGTTAATTAGAGTTTGAGCCAATCTGTCCGCACCGATAAATTCTCTTTGTTTAAGTTTTTGAGCAGCTTTTTCATTGTCATATTTTACAAAATGATGCTCAAATACGCACTTTCCGTCTTGAACAGTTATAGTAAGATAGCAGGATTTAGGCTCGGGAGTAAATGGCCTTCCTACGCTTCCGACATTAATAACGGTCTTTTTTGTAGATGTTTGAAATCCGCAGGGAATATGTGTGTGACCGCACAAGACTACATTTGCATCAACGTTTTCAAGCATTTTTTCCACTTCGTCCATAGGGGTATCCGGAAGGATGTCTTCATTAATTCTTCTAGGTGAACCGTGAACAAGCAGAAATTTTACACCTTCTTCTTCAACTTCAAGCTGAATAGGTAAACCCTTTAAAAATATTTTTTCAAGCGAATTTAGTGTTTTTATATCGTTTTTAAGAGCTTCTGCCATGACTGGAGCTTTTTCTTTTGTTTCTGCATAGAGTTCAGCATTGTACTCAGATACCATAACATCAGTGTTGCCTTTAATCATTTTGAACTTATCATCGTCTTTTTTACGCATAAAATATTCGACAGTTTTTTTAGGCTCAGGTCCTGCCATTGCATAATCTCCAAGTACAAAAATTTTATCGCATTCTTGAGTGTTGATATCGTCCATGACAGCTTCTAAGGCATCTATATTTCCATGAATATCAGATATTACAGCAATTTTCATAATAACTCCTTTAATTTTTTATGATACAATAATTTTATGATAAACAGAAGAAAATCAAAACAAATTTCTATAGGAAACGTAAAAATCGGCGGGGATGCGCCAATAAGCGTACAATCTATGTGTAACACAGATACTCGCGATGTGGATAAAACGCTTGATCAGATTGGTCAATTGGCATCAGCAGGGTGTGAAATTGTAAGACTTGCGGTTCTTAATAAGGATGCAGCGTCTGCAATCAAAGATATTGTCGCAAAATCTCCTGTCCCGCTGGTAGCTGACATACACTTTGACTACCGTTTGGCACTAACTTGTATAGAAAACGGAATCCATGCTCTCAGAATTAACCCCGGAAATATCGGGAGACGTGAGTTTACCGCAAAAGTTGTAGAAGCAGCAAAAGCACACCAAATTCCAATCAGGATAGGTATAAACGGAGGCTCTTTAGAAAAAGAGTTTGCTCAAATGGATTTGCCTTTGCATGAAAAAATGGTGTTGAGTGCAATGAGGCATTTGGAAATTTTAGAGGATTTAAATTTTTATGATACAAAAATTTCTTTGAAATCTTCTGACGTTTTAACTACTATTGAAGCTTATAAATTAATTGCTCAAAAAGTGGATTTTCCGCTTCATTTGGGTGTGACAGAGGCAGGTACTTTAAAATCAGGGCTAATAAAGTCTTCGGTTGGATTAGGTGCGCTGCTTTCGCAAGGGATTGGCGATACAATAAGAGTTTCGTTGACAGAAGACCCTGTGGAAGAAGTTCATGCAGGATTTGGTATTTTAAAATCTTTAAATTTGCGTCAAAAAGGGATTAATTTTATTTCTTGTCCGACTTGCGGGCGAACTCAAATTGATTTAATAAACCTTGCTAAAAAAGTTGAGGAAAGGTTTAAGGATTTAGATTTGCCTATAACTATAGCAGTAATGGGTTGTCCGGTAAACGGCCCAGGAGAAGCTAGACATGCTGATTTTGGAATAGCTGGAGCTATAGGAGAAGGTTATATTTTCAAAAAAGGTGAGATTATAGCCAGACTTCCTGAAGCTGACTTGATAAATTCTTTAGAAAAGATTATAATGGATACATATAGTTTAGTTAAATAAGAATGGGTGCTATGAAGAAGAGTTTGTTATTAATGGTTTTGTCACTAATGTTATCCTTGAGTGCAAATGCAACGATTAGTGTTGAAGAAGCAACAGAACCGGAATATCTTATAAATTCAGGATATTCTGAAGTGGCAGCCGAAGAAGTTGCTATTGCTAAAAATCGGGTTATGGGAAAACCGGCAGAACCTTTGTACCAGAAGAAGCAAAATAAGTTTGTTCGTGCTTGGAGAAATTTTTACGGTTATTTAGACCCTTCAGTTGATACAGATGAGAGAATTCATCACGATATTCACATGTCTCCGAGCTGGAGAGATTTGTAATTAATAAAAAAAGATGCTGAATACGGGGCATCTTTTTTGTTATATAATAAATTGTATGGAAAAATTTAGATTTTTAACGTCGGGCGAAAGCCACGGAAAATGTTTGACAGCTATCATAGAAGGAGTTCCTGCGGGCTTCCGAATTAAAGCATCCGTAATTAATGAGGATTTGGCTCGCCGTCAGGTTGGATATGGCAGGGGCGGAAGAATGAAGATTGAACATGATACGGTTGAAATAAAATCAGGTGTCAGGTTCGGCAAATCTACCGGTGCTCCTATATGTTTAGAGATAAAAAATAAAGATTTTGAAAATTGGAAGGAAGTTATGAGTACGGAAAAGCTTGACTATCCGACTCAAGAAACTCTTAAAAAAATAGAAGAAAAAAGATTTACGACGGTTCGTCCCGGACACGCTGATTTTGCAGGAGCAAAAAAATATAAATTTACTGACTTAAGAAATGTTTTAGAACGTTCAAGCGCCAGAAAAACTGCAATAGAAGTTGCTGTCGGCTCGGTTGCAAAACAAATTCTTAAAGAATTTGGTATAATCGGTTTTTCGCACGTAATTCAAATAGGCAAAGTGACTTTAGACTTTTATCCGACAAATTACACCCTTATAAGAGAAAAAGCAGAAAAGTCTGACGTAAGGTGCGCAGATGAGCTTACTGCGGATAGAATGCGAAACGCTATAGATGATGCTGCTCAAGCAGGAGATACTTTGGGCGGAAAATTCGAGGTTATTTTTGGGAATCTGCCGGTAGGTTTAGGCTCTTACGTACATTGGGACAGAACTTTAGACGGAAGGATTGCTCAGGCGGTAATGAGTATTCCTGCTGTCAAAGCGGTGGAAATTGGTGCAGGAGTTGAGGCAGCATCTTTAAGTGGTTCGGCGATGCACGATGAAATTTTTGTAAATAAAGATAAAACGATATCTCGCAATACAAATAATGCCGGCGGGCTTGAAGGCGGTATGACAAACGGAGAGGCAGTTGTTGTAAAAGGTACAATGAAGGCTATTCCAACTATGCGAAAATCACTCGCAACAGTAGATATTGAAACAATGGAGCCGGCGTCTGCTCATTTCGAGCGTTCGGACACCTGTGCAGTTCCTGCGTGTGCAGTTGTGGCTGAGGCAAGGGTTGCAATAATATTAGCTGATGAGTTTTTATCGAAATTTGGCGGCGACAGTTTGACTGAAATTAAGGCACATTATGATGAATAATATAATCTTAATCGGAATGCCGGCAAGCGGAAAAACAACTATAGCAAAAGCAATTGCAGAATTGTATCCTGAACTTACGCTTATTGATACAGACTCTGTTGTAGAAAAAACTCAAGGGCTTAAAATAACTGAAATTTTTAAGAAATACTCTGAGGATTATTTCAGAAAACTTGAGTACGATACAATAAAGATGGTATGCCAAGGGAAAAACAAAATTATCTCAATTGGCGGGGGAGCTTTTGAAAATCCCGATAATAGAGCCACGCTTCTGAATTTCGGTAAAGTTTTTTATCTAAAATCAAGTTTGGATGTATTATACTATAGGATATCAGAGGATAGAACCAGACCTCTTTTGAATACACATAATCCAAAGCAGGTTTTGGAAGCTCTTTTGCAAAAGCGAGAAGAAAATTACAAAAAAGCACACTGTATAATAGATACGGATACGCTTACTTTAGATGAAATAATAGGGCAAATTATAAATGAAGCAAACGCTTAAAGTACAAATAGCAGGAAAACGAGAGTATGATATAGATATTACGGATGTTGGCTTTGAAGCATTTATGCGTGATATAGATTCATATACACAAGGGAAAAAACGACTTATAGTTGTTTCAAAAAAGGTTTATAAACTCTATTCAAATTTGTTGAAGTTAGACAGGGAGGAGCTTTTGATTTTTCCTGACGGTGAGAAGGAAAAAAATTACAAAAATTATATAAAAATATTGGAGTACGCCCTAAAAAGAGGACTTACAAGAAAAGATGTTATTATAGCTCTTGGCGGAGGTGTGGTAGGTGATATTGCAGGGTTTGCAGCCTCTACATACATGAGAGGTATAAATTTTATACAGGTGCCGACAACGCTTTTGTCTGCCGTTGATTCTTCTGTTGGCGGAAAAACGGCAATAGATTTAAAAGATGCTAAAAATATTGCGGGAACATTTTATCAACCCCAAAAAGTTTTCATAAATATAAATTTTTTGAAAACACTAGACAAGCGTCAGTTTCTGTCAGGTATGGGTGAGGTCTTGAAGTATGCTTATATAGAAGACAGCTGCAACCTTGATGTAAAGTTGTTTTTATTTGAGTTTTTGACTCTGGGGGTAGAGAAAATTCTTTCTAAAGAGCCGATTACTCTCATTAGATTAATTGAATATTGTTTAAAATTGAAAATAGCGGTTGTTAATCAGGATGAAAAAGAAGGCGGACTCAGAAAAATACTGAATTTCGGCCACACATACGCCCACGCACTAGAAACAATTACAAAATACAGAAAATATACTCACGGAGAAGCCGTTGTTTACGGAATGTTCTTTATTTTTGATTGGGCGTATAAAAATGGGTTGATAACGTATTCTTACTATAAATTATCAGTTGAACTTTTAGAAAAATACGGATTTTCTCCGCTAAAAACATCTTATCCGATTGAAAAAATAGTAGAAATTATGAAAAAGGATAAAAAAGCGGCAAACGGTAATGTGACATTTATTGTTCCAACCGAAAAGAAACAGGTTGCGGAGCGTTCATTCACCCCGTTTGAGGTCGAGCAGATGTTTTGATATAAAACTTTTTCTAAAATTTGCCTCTCCCACTTGAAAAGTATGTAAATTTTTAGTAAAATTGTCATTGAAATACGTATTTTAGAAGAGGAATTTTATTAATGTTCGAACGTTTTACAGAAAAGGCGATTAAAGTCATTATGCTTGCCCAAGAGGAAGCAAGAAGACTTGGTCATAACTTTGTCGGAACTGAGCAGGTTCTGCTCGGACTAATAGGCGAAGGAACCGGAATTGCTGCAAAAACTCTTAAATCAATGGGAGTGAATCTTAAAGATGCGCGGGTCGAAGTTGAGAAAATTATAGGACGCGGCTCCGGCTTTGTTGCGGTAGAAATTCCGTTTACCCCAAGAGCAAAGAGAGTTCTTGAGCTTTCTTGGGATGAGGCAAGGCAACTCGGTCACAACTATATTGGAACAGAACATTTGCTTCTCGGATTAATAAGAGAAGGTGAAGGTGTTGCGGCAAGAGTGCTCGAAAACTTAGGCGTTGACTTGAATAAGGTCAGAAGCAATGTTGTTAAGATGCTTGGGGATTCAAAACCGACTGCGGGTGCAGGGGCAGGAACAGGCTCCGGCTCATCAAGCTCATCATCTTCTGCAAGCAAAGTGAAAACACCAAGTCTGGATGAATATGGTACAGATTTGACACTTGCGGCATCTGAGATGAGATTAGATCCTGTTGTTGGCAGAGAAAAAGAAATTGAGCGTGTTATACAAATTCTTGCAAGAAGAACAAAAAACAATCCGGTGCTGTTGGGTGAACCGGGGGTCGGTAAGACTGCTGTTGCGGAAGGTCTTGCAATTAGAATTGTTAACAACGAAGTTCCTGATATTTTGGAAGATAAAAAAATCATTCAGCTGGATATGGGTTTGTTGATTGCAGGTACAAAATACAGAGGTGAGTTTGAAGAACGTCTTAAGAAAATTATGGACGAAATAAGACAAGCCGGAAATGTTATTCTTGTAATTGATGAAATGCACACTCTTATTGGTGCAGGTGCAGCTGAAGGTGCTATTGATGCGGCAAATATTTTGAAACCGGCTCTATCAAGAGGCGAACTTCAAGTTATTGGTGCAACAACTTCCGATGAATATCGCAAGTATGTTGAAAAGGATTCGGCACTGGAAAGACGTTTCCAACCTGTACTTATCGAAGAACCTTCAATAGATGAAACAATCGAGATTATACGAGGTTTGAAATCAAAATACGA
>CACZPB010000023.1 GCA_902782905.1 uncultured bacterium | reverse complement strand
TTAAAGCTGATGCCTACGGTCACGGTTCGCAGATGATAGCACAAACTATGCTTGCCTCAGGCGTTGATATGTTTGGTGTTTCTTCTGTTGATGAAGGTTTAGATTTAAGGAATGTGAAAATTAAAGCACCTATATTGGTAGTAGGTGCAATTCCTGCTTGGGCGGTCGAGACTGCAGCGCGAAATGATATTGCATTTTCAATCTTTAATGACACACACTTGGAAGCGTGCAAAGAGGTTTATGAAAGAACAGGAATAAGACCTAAAGTGCATGTAAAACTGGATACCGGCATGAATAGAATAGGTGTGCGCTCAGAAGAGGGGGTAAATTATATTGAGAAAGTAAGAAAAGCAAATTATTTATCTTTTGAAGGTGTATTTACTCATCTTGCTGCTGCTGAAGAAGAAACAGAAACGCAAAAACAAGTAGAAAGATGGAATAGCGTTATCGAAAATATTGATACAACGGGTCTTTTGATACATATACAAAATACAGCAGCGACATTTGCTTATGATATAAAATCAAATATGGTACGTGTAGGGATTTCCCTCTATGGGCTTTATCCGGATTTGCCATCAAGATACAATTACAAACCGGAACTAAAGCAAATAATGGGCTTAAAGGGAAGAATTACGAATATTCATGAAGCCAAAGCCGGTGAAGGAGTTAGCTATGCCCATACTTTTGTTGCTGATAAACCGACAAAAGTTGCAACAATACCTATTGGGTATGCAGACGGGGTATCGAGGAATTTATCCAATAAAATTTACGGCATAATAGACGGCAAAAAAGTTAAACAAATAGGCAATATTACAATGGATCAAATGATGTTTGACTTAGGTGATATTGACGCACAAGTCGGTGATGTAATAACTTTATTGAATAATGAAGAATTGCCTCTTGATTCTTGGGCTGAAATATTACATACTATAAATTATGAGCTTACATGCAGACTAAAAGTCAGACTACCCAGAGTCTATGTAAGATAGCTTGAAATGGAATTTTGAAAATGGAAAATAGAAAATTATTTTTGATATTAACAGTTGCTATAGCTTTTTCGACAAGTGTTTTTGCTTTCGAATATCAACAAAAGAATGTTGATGTAAACCCTTTTGGCAGCAAAGCCGAACAAGTTCAAAAAAGTGAACAAGATAAAAAGCCGGGAATGAGAGAGATAAAAAATCTTACCGAGTATTTTAAATATTTACCGGCAGAGGTGCACAGACATTGGACTCCATATAAATCAGAGCTGGGTTATGAAGTAACAGTCCAGTTTAGAGTGAACAGAGATGGCTCAATATCCGATGCTAAAATTGTAAACTCAACGAACCCTTCCGCAAATGCTTCGGTTTTAAATGCCGTAAATTCAGGCGCACCGTATCAACCACTACCTGCATCATACCCTAATAAAAACGGAGTTGTAGCACAAATTGTTTTGGAATATCGAAAATAATTGTAACAACTTGTCATAAACCTATCTATAATGGTAGAATAATGTTATTGGTGGAGAGATGGAATTAGGCAAGTTATCAAAATTATTGAGCAATAACGATATTGTCCTTGCTATAGGCTTGGTCATCATAGTTGTCATGATGGTTATTCCGATTCCGGCTCCCATGCTCGATTTGTTGTTAACAATAAACATCTCACTTGCCGTTGTAATACTTTTAGTTTGTTTATATACTCAAGAACCACTGGATTATTCATCTTTTCCGACAGTGCTTTTGATTGCGACTCTTTTCCGTTTAGGCTTAAACGTCAGCTCCACCAGATTAATTCTCCTAAACGGTCAGGCAGGTAATGTAATAAGTTCTTTCGGAGAGTTTGTTGTCGGCGGTAATTATGTTGTTGGTGCGGTTATATTCTGTATCCTTGTATTAATCAACTTTATGGTTATTACAGGTGGTGCTACGCGTGTAGCTGAAGTATCTGCACGTTTCACATTGGATAAAATGCCGGGTAAGCAATTGAGTATTGACGCCGATTTAAATTCAGGGCTTATTGATGAAGAACAGGCTAAAGAAAGACGTAAAAAGTTAGAGCGGGAAACCGATTTTTACGGTACTATGGATGGTGCTTCAAAGTTTGTAAAAGGTGATGCAACAGCAGGTATTGTAATTACTGTTATTAACATTGTCGGCGGTTTGGTAATTGGTGTTATACAGCTTCACATGAATATTCAGACAGCTCTTTCAACATACACAATATTAACAGTCGGTGATGGTCTTGTTTCACAAATTCCTGCGCTTCTAATTTCAACTGCTACCGGTTTGATTGTATCCCGTGCTACAGGAAAAGAAGAATCATTATCTCAAGATATTAAAAATGAAATGTTTTCTGACCCGAGAGTTCTCGGCGTTGTATCCGGTTTATTGGCATTTATGGGCATAGTTCCTGGAATGCCTACCATTCCGTTTTTAACTATCGCAATAGCAGCCGGTGCGATGGCTTTTTATAAATCAAAAGAAAAAGAAACGAAGGTACAAGTTGAAGAAGCTCAAAAAATCGAACAAGCTCAGGCTGAACAACTCGGTAAGAAAGAAAAGAGGGCAAAAGCTACAAGAGAAAGTGTTATGGAACTTCTTAACGTAGATACTATAGAAATTGAAGTCGGCTATAGGCTTGTACAGCTTTTAAACGTTGAAATGGGCGGAGATTTACTAGAACGTATTGCACAAATAAGACGTCAAACGGCACTAGATTTAGGTATAATTCTGCCTTCAATTAGAGTTAGGGATAATTTACAGCTTTCACCGAATTCATACCAAATAAAACTTAAAGGTGTTGCCTTAGAATCAGGAGATGTTTACCCCGAAAGATATTTAGCTATGAGTGCGGGAGACCCAGTTGGTAATTTAACCCTAAACGGAATTCACGCAATCGAACCTGCGTTTGGACTTCCTGCTATTTGGATTGAAGGTAAAGATAAGGATATGGCAGAAATGTCAGGTTATACGGTTGTATCAGCTTCTGCCGTTATTTCAACTCACATTACAGAAGTTATTAAGAAATGTGCTTCAGAAATTCTTTCCAGATTTGATGTACAGCAGCTTATTGATAATCTTAAAAAAGAGGTATCGGAAGATTATGTTAACGATATAATGAAGGACATTTCAATTGGCGACATACAGCTTGTTATGCAAAATCTTTTAAAAGAAGGTGTTGCTGTTCGTGATATTAAGACAATACTTGAAACAATGAGCGTACAAGCTAAAATTAATAAAAATCCAAGCTTCTTAACTGAACATGTCCGCCAAGCGCTTTCAAGAAATATTTGTAAACAAAATCTTTCTGACACGGGAGAACTATTCGTTATTACGCTTTCTCCTGATGTAGAAAACACTATTGCAAAAGGTGCAAGCCCTGATGGACAGAGTGTAACACTAGATCCGTCATTTACAAGAAACATGTTTGATAAGATGAATTCAGAACTCGAAAAAGCTATTACTGCAACCGGTAATCAGCCTGTAATTCTTTGCTCATCACCAATAAGACTCCTGTTTAGAAAACTTGTAGAAAGAACTTATCCGCAAATTGCTATTATGTCATATAATGAGATTAGCCCAAACGTAAAAGTCAAATCAGTAGGTATGGTAAAAGTATCCTAGTGGTAAAGGGATAAAGGGGTAAAGGGGTAAAGTAAGATATATAAAACAGAAACAAAAATAAGGAAAGGATATATATGAGAGAGCTTATTAAAAATGAACAACTGGTAACAATTGTTCCTCAAGATTTTAAGAAAACCAACAAAGGCAAAGTAATTGATGTAGCGCCTGACGGTTTTAGAATGGAGTTAAAATATAAACCGGACGGTCTTATAGTAAATCACGTTTGTGATTTTTACTCTTTTACTGATAATGGTTATCTTTATTTTGAATCTTATATAGAGGCTCTTGAAAATAATGTTATAAAAATTGCAAATCCTGTTAAACACAGATTCTTGCAAAGACGTAAATTTACGCGTATTAAGTTTATTGAAAATTTGGAGTTGATAAATGGTGATAATGTTCATCAAATAAGAACTTTAGATTTGTCAGCAGGTGGTATGAAAGTTCAAACATCTGAAAATATCGATATGGAAAAAGAATATGCCGTTTCTATAAAGCTTAGTGATGAACAAGAAGTGAAATGCAAATACCAGCTTATTCGTGTTGAAAAAGGTGACAACGGACTTTACACAATATCAGGCAGATTTACTCAATTGAGCAATATAGACAAGATGACTCTGGTTCAGTTCTGTATGAAAAAAGATATGGAAAATATTAATAAAAGGTAAAAATGGGTTATACTGAGAATTTTAGACTGTTTTTTATTGTAATAACAATTCTTGTTATAGGAACAGTGTCGATTGTAAAAATCGGGACAATTGATTTACATGCACTAATTGCAACTGCTACAGTGTTAGTACCGGCAGCTATTGTCATGGGATATCTGGGACAAAGAATCGGTGAAATTGTCGATAATCCTAAAAACAGAGCTGATGCTGATTATAAAATAGCCGTGCTTAATGCTCTTAAAAAAATGGATAAATCCATATCACTGCAAGAGCTAAACGAAAAACTTACAAAGCAAGTAGCCGAACCGGATTTACCTGATATTGAAAATGATGATATTGATGAATAAATCAATATATTTTTATGCTAAAATTTTATACGGGGATTTTGTAATTTAGTATTTGCCCCATGGAGGAATACATGAAAGAGGCTTATTTTCCACAAGAAATAGAAAAAAAATGGCAGGAAAGTTGGGAGAAAAATGGTGCGTTCCATACTCCTAATGACAACGGGAAACCGAAATATTATGCACTGTCAATGTTCCCATACCCTTCAGGGAAGTTGCACATGGGGCACGTTAGAAACTATACAATTACTGATGTAATAGCAGGTTTTAAAAAGATGCAAGGCTTTAATGTTTTACATCCAATCGGTTGGGATAGCTTCGGACTCCCTGCTGAGAATGCTGCAATGAAACATGGCGCAGATCCTGCGAAGTGGACAGATGAAAATATTGCCTATATGACTCAACAACTTAAAATGTTAGGACTTTCTTATGATTGGCAAAGGGAAGTTACAACCTGCAAACCTGAATATTATAAGTGGACACAATGGCTATTTCTTCAGCTCTATAAAAAAGGCTTGGCATACAAAAAAGAAGCAGCTGTAAATTGGTGTGATAACTGCGGGACAGTACTTGCAAACGAGCAGGTAATTGACGGCAAATGCTGGAGATGCGATAGTGTTGTAGAGAAGAAATTCTTGTCCCAATGGTTCTTTAAAATCACAGAATACGCAGAACAATTGCTTCAAGATTTAGATAAACTTGAAGGTTGGGGAGATAATGTAAAAACAATGCAAGCAAATTGGATTGGTAAATCCAAAGGTGCTATTTTTAGATTTAAAGTTAAAGAATTTGAAGGAATGGAAGTTCCTGTGTATACAACACGTCCTGACACTGTTCACGGTATCACATATCTTGTTGTTGCACCTGAATACAAAGATATAGAAAAACTTACAACTCCTGAAAACAAAGATGCAGTTGAAGCTTATAGAGCAAATGCAAGAAAAATGACTGAGATTGAACGTCTTTCAACTGACAGAATAAAAACTGGTGTTCCTCTAGGCACTCACTGCATAAACCCATTCACAGGCGAAGAATTCCCGCTATGGACGGCGGATTATGCTTTAGTTGAATATGGTACAGGCGCTGTTATGGCAGTTCCTACACACGATACAAGAGACTTTGATTTTGCTAAAAAATATAATTTACCGATGAAGGTTGTTATTCAAAATCCTGATAATCCTTCAGATTGCAAAGACGCAGCTTATACAGAAGAAGGTATTCTTGTTAATTCAAATGAATTTAACGGGATGAAAAATACCGAAGCTAAGGAAGCTATTACACAAAAAGCTGTAGATGGCGGTTTTGGTGAATTCAAAACTCAATATAGGCTTAGAGACTGGCTGATATCACGTCAAAGATACTGGGGTGCTCCAATTCCAGTTGTATATTGTGACAAGTGCGGAATTGTTCCCGAAAAAGAAGAAAATCTTCCTGTGATGCTTCCGACTGACGTTGATTTTTCTGTTGTAGGGAAATCACCGATAACAACTTCAAAAACTTTCAAGGATACAACTTGTCCAATCTGCGGCGGTCATGCTACACGAGAAATGGACACAATGGATACATTTGTTTGCTCAAGCTGGTATTATCTAAGATACTCAGATGCAAGAAACTCTGACAAATGCTTCGACAAGGATATTGTAAACAAGTGGCTTCCTGTTGATCAATATGTCGGAGGTATCGAGCATGCTATTCTCCACCTTTTGTATTCAAGATTCTTTACAAAAGCTCTTAGAGATTGCGGGCTGTTAGATTTTGATGAACCATTTAAAAACCTTTTGACTCAAGGTATGGTTTTGAAAGATGGCTCAAAAATGTCTAAATCAAAGGGAAATACAGTAGACCCTGATGAAATATTTGAAAATTACGGTGCTGATACTGCCAGATTGTTTATACTTTCTGACTCACCTCCGGCAAGAGATTTTGACTGGTCAGATGCCGGTGTAGAAGGCTGTTACAAGTTCTTAAATAGAGTCTGGAGACTCGTAAGTGACGGAGTTAATAAGGGAGAAATTTTCAAAGATTACAAACTTAACTTCCCGCTTGCAAGAGAAAATGATGATTTGGTAAGAATTGTAAACATTGCGATGAAGGGTATCACAAATGATATTTCCAACGATTTTCAATTCAATACAGTAATCTCTAAGTACAGAGAACTTACAAATGCCATCTATGATTGGAAAGGAAAATGCAAAGGCGAATTAAACGATGAACAAAAAAATGTATTTAGCTTTGCAGTTCTTTCGTTAGTTAAATTAATGGCACCTGTAACAGTCCACATGTCAGAAGAAATTTGGCATGAGCTTGGTTACACTAATTCTATACATGCTGAAAATTGGTGCGAATGGGATGAAAATCTTGCCAAAGCAAGTAAAATAACTCTCGTAGTTCAAGTTAACGGCAAAGTAAAGGATAAGCTTGAAGTAGACGAAGGGGTAAGTGATGAAGAACTCAAACAGTTTGCTTTATCTGCTGAAAAAATCAAGGAATTAACAGCCGGAAAGGAAATTGTAAAAATAATTGTAGTTCCCAAAAAGCTTGTTAATATAGTTGTAAAAGGCTAGTTAATTAGTTCTGAAAATAAAAAAAAGACCGATAAAAATCGGTCTTTTTTTATGGTGGGCGTTACAAGACTCGAACTTGTGACCCTCTGAATGTCGTTCAGATGCGCTACCAACTGCGCCAAACGCCCTTATTATTTGAACTGTTGGTTCAGATGCTACCTCTCACAAAATCCTCAACGGTTCGGATTTTGTTCGGCAGAGTCAACTGCGCCAAACGCCCATATTAAGTTTTTATAGTTTTACGTTTTGCAGTTGGTGCGCATGATAGCTGCCGCTATCGCGCTACCTTACCTCTCGCAAAACGTGACATTTAGTCACCTTTTGCTCGGCAGAGTGCCAAACGCTCACAATTATTTTATAACATAAATTTAAATAAATATAAATAAAATCTGTAAAACCCTGTTAAGTATTGTAAAATTTGCAAAAAATGCTTGCAATTATTAATAAAATGAGTATAATTGGAAACATAGGAGGGTAGAAACCTAAGAATTTAAAGGCTGAGAGCTGTGTGGCTCTGACTTTTACAGGCTAAAATCCCCCTATAGTGTAGAAAATCATATAGGAGATTTATCATGAACAAAGAAGAATTGGTAAAAGAAATTTCAAAGAAAACCAAACTTTCACAAAAAACATCTTCAGATGTTTTGTCAGCAACTTTAGACATTATCCAAAAAACAGTTGCTAAAGGCAAAAAAGTTACTTTAGTTGGTTTCGGTACTTGGGAAGCTCGTAAACGTGCTGCAAGAATCGGCAGAAACCCACAAACTGGTAAAGAATTGAAAATCGCTGCTAAGACAGTTCCTGCTTGGTCAGCTGGTAAATCATTCAAAGAACTTATCAAATAGTTTTTGAATAATGGTTTTTTGATAGTGCTCTTTTTTTAAAGAGCACTATTTTTATGTCAATAAAACTCCTTTAAAAGCAATCTTTTAACTTTTTGTAAAGTTTTGTAACAATAAAAATGCTTTCTGAAATTGCATCATTTTTAAATACTTTATATATATGTAAGATTTAAAAAGATGGTGAACGAAGATGGCAATTTCAAATTTACACGAAACATTATTAAGCTATACGCTCAGAAGAAATGAGTTAAATTTAGAATTAACTAATCTTGCAAGTCAAAAACAGTTGGCAACATACGCACAAGCTGACGCAATGAGTCTTAAGAGTGCACAAGAACGTTCACAAAAAGCTTACTTCCAAGGTATTTGGGAAAATTTAGAAGTAAGTTCAACAAATGATAAAAAAAGAGTATATAACGGTGCTGAATATACTGATTATACACAAATTCCTGATTTCGAAGACGCAATTGATAAAATCGTAGCTGAATATAATGATCAGTTGGCTGAACTAACAGCTTGGGAAACAGCTATAGATTCACAAATTACTACAGATAGTGCTGAACTTGAAGAAGTAAACGCTTATATGGAATCATTAAAATCTATGTTACAAACAAACATTCAAGACGATTTCAACTACGGTCTGAATGGTTAATAAATAAGGAGAAAATAGAGAGACATAAAAAACCTGCCTTAAGTGCAGGTTTTTTAGTGCTAAAATTTGCCCGCAATATATATGCCAATTAACGCAAAGGCTATAAGAGCGGTATTATAATGCAAAAATGTCGGTATACAGGTATCAAATATATGGTTGTGTTGTCCGTCTGCATTTAAACCGGACGTCGGTCCCAGTGTCGTATCTGAAGCCGGAGAACCTGCATCGCCGAGGGCAGCTGCAGCTGCAATCAAAATAATCATTTGTTGAGTATTAAATCCAAGTTTTACACAAATCGGAATAAAAAGGACTGCAATAATAGGTATTGTACCAAAAGAAGTACCGATTCCGATTGTAACAAACAGACCAAGTATAAGAATTATAAGTGATGTCAAAATAATATTATCAGGTAATACCGGTAAAACTGAATTAACGAGATTTTCTACTGCACCCGTTTTATTTAAGACTGATGCAAATCCTGCAGCTACAAGCATTACAAATGCAACATATCCCATAAGATAAATTCCTTCGTTCATCATATGATCCATCTTGTCTTTTGATACTACACCGAATGAAAAAATAATACCCAAACCTACCAGTGCACCAAGAGGGAGCGACTGGGTTAAAAGTTGAACAGCGAATGTCGCGATTGCTGCAACAATAACTGTCCAATGAGAAGGTTTGAATTCTGCATTTTGAGTAATTGACAGTTTACTGTTATTATTAGTGTATGTCCTAGGTTTTCTGTATGTAAGAAAAACGGCAACCAATAATCCCGCAAACATTCCCAAACCTAAAATAAGCGTAGATTTCCAAATATCAGTTCTTTGTACTAATATTCCATTTTGTATCATATTGTCAGCAATCAGGTTTTGGAAAATAAGCCCAAAACCAACCGGTAGGGCAATATATGGCATTTTTAATCCGAATGCTAAAACGCAAGCTACTGCGCGTCTGTCAAGCTTCATCTCATTCATCATACCGAGCAGAGGCGGTATGAGTATAGGAATGAATGCAATATGAATTGGTATAATATTTTGCGATGCCATAGATATTAATGCTAAAACAACTAATAGAATACTTTTCTTCCCAGAAACAAACTTTGCTATTTTAGCAGATATAACATCAGTAAATCCTGAATGTGCCATTGTTGCTGCAAATGCACCAAGCAAAATATAACTCAGAGCCGTTTCAGAATTGCCTCCCATGCCAGAGATAAAAACATCCATAATATTTTTTATATTCATGCCTGATAGCAAACCCGCAGTGATAGTAGAAATTATAATTGCTAAAAGTACATTAACTTTTTTCACGCACAAAACACACAAAAGAACAACAGAAAAAAAGGCAGGGTTAAGCAAAAAATCCCACATAATTAACCTTGTGTTTCTGCCTCTTGAAGAAAATTAATTATTTCCAAAGAGACTTCTTTCTGTATATCAAGCGGTAAAAGTTTTAAATACTCAAAAGCTTCTGCCATTTTTTGGTCAGTATCATACCAGCGTCTCAAAACATAAGTAAAAGCATCGGTAATAATGTTTTCTGATAAATCAATACCATTATCTTTTGATTTTTGCACAATCAAATCCGCACATTTATACTGTATAAGTATATTTGCATTTCTCATTAAACTTACTGCCAAACTGACAGTAGGATCTACATCATACCAACGTTTATACATCAGACACCTTTTCTCTTTATAGTATATTTTTTTTATTCTTTTGTCAATTTAGCAATTATTTGCTCTCTTTTTTCTTTATCATCTGTTTTAAAAATAAGTGTTTTATCTTTCGAGGTTTCACCTTTTAATATTTCAATACTTGTTTTTGGAATTTTAAAACTTTTTGATAAAAATTCTATTAATGCTTTATTTGCTTTATTTTCAATCGGCTGAGCCGTAATTTTAACCTTGATAATATCATCGGTTAATATTATATCGTTTTTCGAAGCATTCGGAGATATTCTAAGAGTTACCAAAAGTCCTTCAGTGGTTTCTTTTATCATATCTTTTGGAACACCATTACGTATTCATGTTTAAAGATGTAAAATCCGCCAGCAAGAGCTCTGTATCTCCAAAGGTTAGCCGTTTTTCCTTTAGCTCTTTCGTTTCCTTGCATATCTTTAATAATTATAGCTTTAGTTATAAAACCGAGCTTATTCATTCTTGCCATGCATTCAAATCCTAGAGGAATATGTTGTGAGTTAGCATATTTATCTCCTATAATGAGGCAGGCAAATCTTCCTTTTTCCAAAAGATCATAACCGTTTTTAGCAACTTTTTCGAATAAGTCATAGAATTCCTCTGTTGTTGCACAGTTTGATAAGTCTTCTTTTTTATCAGAAAATTTTATAATATCATCGTATGGCGGATGAAGCATAAGAAGCTGCGCTTCTTTTCGTCCCATTACATCAAGTCTCGCTTTTATTTTTTCTTTAGCTAGTTCGCTGGCTGAATCTCCACATATTATATTAACGTCTGTTACCAATTGTTTCGGTGTGAATTTATTTGATACTGATTCTGCTAAATCATCTTTTAGTTCAACTCCAATACATCTTCTGCCCATATTAATTGCTTCAATGCCTGAAGTTCCTGAGCCGAAAAACAAATCTAATACGATGTCATTTTTCTTTGTATATCTCTCATATATTTGTTGAGCTATCTGTGGAATATAATTTCCATGATATTCATTGGAATGACCGCCTTCTTTTAATCTGGAAGGAAACTCCCAAAGAGTATCAGTTTTTACGTGATCATACTCTTTCCATTTTTTTAGATTAATATCGCTATATGCTGTCGTTTTAATCGCACTGTCATCAACAACTTTGAGGTTATTCTTTTTAACCGTGTCATTTAACTTTAAATTCGATTTCACCATATCTCTCCCTTTTTAATACATTTAGTTTAGTGTATTTTTAACTATTTGAAATCAAGCATATAGATGAATTATTAAGAATACAAAAAAGCGCGGTGAATTTTCACCGCGCCTTTGTTAGTTTATAAAACGAATTTATTTTTTCTTTGAAGTAGAAAGTTCGTTAAGAATTGCATAAGTAGCATCCCAACCGCTCAAACCGCCAGACATTCTGTACTGATTTAGGCTTTTTGTGCGTTCTGCTTTAATTTTTTCTTGTTCTTTAGCGAATTTTTTTACTGAGCGTTTACTTTTGTTTCTTTTTTCAACAATCGGATCAGAGTATGTCAAAAAATTCCTGTATTCTTGGCATCCGTATCCGGCTTTAACTTTGTCTTCATAGTTATATGAGATGTAATTGAATGCGCTCATTGCTCTGTCTGAATTTGCGGGTTTACCGAGCACTAGTTCTAAATTAGAACCTGGCATTTTTGTAATAACCACAATTAAAGCTAAAGGATTGTATCCGGCCTTTACCATTAAATCAACAGCAGTCATGTCTGCTTCTTTTTGGTCCTTTAGAGAAGCTTTATTATTCCAGTATTCACTGTTTGCAGCTGTATTAACAATGTTGTCTTTACTCAATTTTTCTGCAAGTAGTGCTTTTGTAGCGG
>CACZPB010000022.1 GCA_902782905.1 uncultured bacterium | reverse complement strand
TGCCAACATATTTTTTAGCGATACTAACAACTAATCTCAAGTTTGCTTGAACAAGTTTGCGTTTTGCAATTGCTCCAGGGGTTCCGCCCTGTATAATCTTTCTTGCAAGTTCAATTTCTTCACTTGTTGAAAGAAGTTTAATCCTTCCGATTTCTCTAAGATATAGTCTTACGGGATCTTCAACAGCTAAGCCTTTTTGTGCTTCGACTTCAGGAGCTGCTTCTTGGATAGAATCGCTTGTATCCATCATGTAGAAGTCTTCATTTTTTACACCGCTAAGTTTTGATGAACTAATAATATCTTCTATATTATCTGTTCCCAAATCTGTTTCGATGTAATCTTGTGAATCTTCCGTTTCAGCATCTGATGAATAATCAAGCATATCAAGTGATTCATCTTCAACGCTGATTACTGATGAGTTTGAATTTCTTTTTTGTGTCATTATTTATCTCCAGTCCTTAATTTTATTTTATCTCTTAGCTGCATTTGCATCTTTAGGGCTTCTATTTCGTCATCATTCACTTGTTTATATCTCTGACGAAGTTCTTTTGAGCTTTGTTCCTGATACAATCTTTCAAGTCTTGTAACATTTTCCCTTACTGCACATTCAAATTCTTCCTGCTCAAGACCTTTAAATGCCTCCGAGAGTTCGACTATATCTGTTAGTATTTGAGTTAAATTATCATCCTCAATGAATTCCGTATACAAACCTTTTATTAATTCCCTAACATTATTTATTGTTTGGGCTAATTTGTCAATTGTATTTTTTACAATTATTAACGTTTCGTCTTGGATGATATTTTCGGGTAACATTTCGTTAAGTTTTTGATAACTTAGCGGGCTGTCAGATGTTAGAAAAACGCTCAATAAATTTTTTTGCGCTTTTATTTCAAATTGTGAAGATTTTGTTACAACTTGTGGTGTGATTTCTTGTCTCGAACTTAATCTATCTATATTGGAAAGCTCTTTGAGAAGCGCATTTTCGTCTACATTGATAATTGAAGCTACCATTTTTACGTATTCGGTTTGAATGATTTTGTTGTTAACATCTTTTAAAATATCAATGATTTGAGCAACAAGTTCTGCTTTCTCTTGAGGAGTTTTTGCACTCGCTCTGTTTTTAAGAGTATTGTTTAGAAGAAAATCAATCAAAAGCGGTGCATTTTTTATGTATTCCGTAAAAGCTTCGCCACCTGCGGTACGAATAAATTCGTCAGGGTCTTTGCCTTGAGGGGGCGATACCACGCGAATTTCGCAGGCATATTTATTATCGTCTCCTGAGGATATGTGGCTTTCATCAAATTGTTTTACGTTTCCGAGGGCTGACAGAGTTTCTTTGATTACAGAACTTCCTTTTTTTGTTGCATTTACACCGGCATTGTCTGTATCAAAGGAAAGGTATATTCTTCTGGATTTTGTGTAGCGGCTAATTAGCTTTACATGCTCAGGAGTTAGAGCGGTTCCACAAGATGCTACAGCATTTTTAACACCATGTGCTTGAGCTGAAATTACATCAAAATAACCTTCCATGATAACAACGCCATCAAGTTCTTTAATCGCTTCTTGAGCTGAATTCAGTCCAAAAAGCAGTCGGCTTTTGTTGTAAATCATAGAATCCGACGAATTCAGATATTTAGGATTTTGTCCTTCGTCAACTGCGCGAGCTCCAAAGGCAACGCATTCACCGTTTTCGTTTTTAATCGGAATAATTATTCTGTTTCTAAACCTGTCTATCCAGCCGCCGTTATTTGATTTTAGTATAAGTCCGGCATGCTCTAATATATCGTCTTTAAATTCTTTATGAAGTTCTTTATATAAGCTGTCATACTTATTTGGTGCCCATCCAAGAGTAAAAGCTTTGATTATTTCATCGTCTATATCACGTTTGCGAAGCGCTGTCATGGCTTTATTGGCATCGGATGCCGTTTTGAGCTGAAGATTATAAAATTCGGCAGCTTTTTTGCATGCCTTTATCATCTCTTTTTTTTCGTTCTTCTTTTCGTTATTTGGGGAAAACTTCTTTGGAAGCTCTATTCCGAATTTTTCTGCAAGCTCTAAGATTACGTCCTTATATTCTCTGTTTTGAATTTTAACCAGAAAGTTGAGAGCGTCTCCGCCGGCACCGCAGGAAAAGCACTTGTATATTCCTTTTGATTGGCTTACCGACATAGAAGGTTTTTTGTCGTTATGGAAAGGACAGAGTCCCCAGTAGTTCGCGCCGCTCTTTTTTAGCGGAACGTACTCGCTTACGACTTCTACAATATCCAATCTGTCCTTTATTAACGAAATAACTTCTTCAAATGAACTTGCGGCTACCATAATAAATATTTTAGCACTAATAAGTTAAATCGTGAAATCATTCTTCTATAACAGGACGAATATCAAGATTAGCAAGTGTTTGTGCTGCTTTTTCGAATTTGTAAGTTCCTGGGGGAAGCGATGAAACAAATGCCGTAACAAAGCCAGCTCCGAGTCCGGCAAAGATGCCTGCTCCGGTGGATAAAATCTTTTTTATTGGAGATTTTTTCCAAGTCAGCATTAGAGGAACCAAAGCGCCAAAAGCACCACCGACAGTAACTATAGCTTGAGATTTTATTTTCCTCAGTTTTCTATCTTCGTCAGACGAATTCTCTCTCACGTATTGTTGGATTTTAGGTGCGGTCGTTATTATGTCATTATATGATTTTTCAAACGTATCTACCTGCTCTTCGGGAACAGTAAGTTTTCCTGCCGGTTCACCTTCAGAATTTATTACATGGTACAAAATCCTGCCGTTACCAAGCTTTTCACCTCGTTTGATATTTCCATACGGATTATGCTGCAAATCTATACTGCTTACACCATTCACCATAAAAGACCACCTTTATCACACCAATATTATAGCACTATTGCATGCTTTTTGGAAGGGGGAGGGGTAAATGTATTGGGGGGACTAACTCAAGATAGGCAAATATGTGAAAGAAGAACAAATACAAGGACGTTAGAAGAATTATTTTATATTGCATATATTATGTACACTTATTATGTAAATCCAGATAGAAAATGTCGCTGCGAAATTGAAGAAGCTATGGATTATTTGCTAAATTTGCGAGAAGAATATCAAAATGAGCAAAATGAAAAATGTTATAAATAAGTAAAATTATTGATGAAGAAATTTTACCATATTTTATAGAAGAAAAGTTCTTTGCAAAATTTATAGTGGGTAAGGGTGTGAAATAGAACCAAAGATATGAACATTAAAATAATTATTTCAGATTGTTTATTTTATGTATTCATGTTATGTAATTTTTAAAAGTATAGGTGCGAAAAGGAAGATACTATGGAGCATTTGCAAACATTAAGCAATTTTATTAATAGAGATTTTTCTATGAATTCAGGTGAAAGACAGACGGCAACGAAAGTAGCAGATATTAGGGTTGACCATGTAAATAGATATAATTTAGCAATAGAGATTATAAATAAAATATTTGATAAAAGTGTTGTTCTAAACGGTATGGACGTATTTTGTGGCAATGGTTATGGATCATTTTTAATATCTAATAACACCAATTCTATTTTAATTTCAATAGATGGAAGTAAAGATGCCATTGAATGTGCGAAACAATATTACTCAAATAATAACATTAGCTATAAAAATGAATTATTCCCTTTTGATATAAAAGAAAATCATTATGATTTTATAGTGTCATTAGAATCTGTTGAACATGTTGAAGATGATAAACTATTTTTGAAAAATTTGCACGATGCTTTAAAAAATAATGGAATTCTTATAATAAGTACGCCAAATAAAGAAATACAAGATTTGACTATAAATCCTAATCCATTTCATTTTAGGCATTATTACAATAACGAATTGCTTGAATTAACACAAAAAATAGGTTTTCAATGTATTGAATGTTATGGACAAGATGTATATATTATTGACCAAAATAAAAAGATCTGTGGATTATTAAATTCAAATGAAATGAATATTAAAAAAGATTATAACGGACAATTCACTATTTTTATATTAAAAAAGACTAATCTAGATATTAAATAAAAGTAGCAAATTTAAATTTTTTATAAATTTATTCTTTTTAGTTTGCATAGCAAGATAGAGACAAATTGTTTCTAAGCTTATTTAGTGCTCTCATTTCAGTTTGACGAATACATTCTTTTGTTACGCC
>CACZPB010000021.1 GCA_902782905.1 uncultured bacterium | reverse complement strand
TATTCAAGGTTATACCGACAGGATTTATTCCTGATGAAGACCAAGGAATGCTGATATCTGTAGTAACACTTCCTGACGGTGCATCATTGAACAGAACAGAAGCCGTATGTAATAAATTTATTAGAGCTATAGACGGCATAGAGGGGATTGATAAAGATAGAGTTATTGCATTTGGTGGGTTTGGACCTTCTAACCAAGCAACAATAGTAATTCAGTTAAAAGAGTGGGGTGAGCGTAAGGTTAACCCTATTGATTGGGTATTTAGAGCAATTCAAGGAAGACAAACTGATCTTTCACACAACGGAATTTTAGGTGAGATATATAAACGCACGGCTGATATTAATGAAGCATCAATCTTTACACTCTCCCCTCCGGCAATAGACGGTTTGGGTATGGCAGGAGGGTTTGAATACCAGCTTATGTCCACAGGTAACGCAAGTGTACAAGATCTTGCAGCATTTGCAAACGAATTTATAGCAAAAGCTAATGAAAATCCTGCATTGCAAAATGTCTATACACAATTCCAAGCAAATGTTCCGCAATATCAGCTTGATATAGATTATGAAAAAGCTTTGGCTCAGGGAGTTGATTTAAATGAGCTTCATAATACACTTGCATCAACTTTGTCTTATTCATACATTAATGACTTCAATAAATTAGGCAGAGTATTTAAAGTCTTTATGCAGGCAGAGGGTGACTATAGAAATAAAATAGAAGATTTACAGAAGATATATGTAATGAACACTAAAGGGCAGCCGGTTCCGATTATGACAATGATTACTCCGCGTCAAACCGTTGGTGCAGTATCTATTACCAGATTTAACCAATTCCGTTCGGCTCAAATACAAGGTTCTCCGGCAAACGGTAAATCATCTGGTGATGCAATGAATGCAATGGCTGATTTGTCTAAGAAAAATTTGCCTCATGATTATACTTTTGCTTGGTCAGGAACTTCGCTCCAAGAACAGGAATCATCCGGTCAGACAGGGCTTGTAGTCGGTTTTGCCTTACTGTTTGTATATCTGTTCTTAGTTGCACTTTATGAAAGTTGGATGATACCGGTTGCAGTACTTTTGATATCGCCTGTTGCCTTTGTCGGCGCACTCATTTTCCAATTAATGATGGGACAAGCGCTTGATTTGTATTCACAGGTCGGCTTGATTACATTGATGGGTCTTGCGGCAAAACAATCCATCTTGATTGTCGAATTTGCAAAGGAAGAACACGAAGCGCACGGCTTAAATATTTATGATGCAGCAATTAAGGCAGCTCTTTTGAGATTTAGAGCAATTATGATGACAGAAGCAGCATTTATTTTGGGTATTTTGCCGCTCTTGTTTGCATCAGGAGCAGGCGCAAACAGCAGAATCTCTGTCGGTTCAACAGTAATCGGCGGTATGCTTGTTGCAGCAACTCTCGGTACTGTATTAACTCCTGCATTTTATGTTATAATTCAAGAAGTTGTTGATAAATATTTTAATAACAAAAGAGAAGAAGAGTATGAATAAAAAGATTTTAAGTGTAATATTATTAGCGTCTGTGCTTGTTGTTTCAACAGGAGGTACAGCAGAAGCATTTTCTTTTAAGAAAAAAAACAATGGTTCAGCTATACAGGCAGCAAAAGTAAAAACAAAGAAAACTAAAAAAACTGAGAATGAACTACAAGTTCCTTATACAAACGACATTCACTCTGTATTTACGCTTAGTGATTGTGTAGAGAACGCAATAAAATATAATCCTGCTATTCAAGCATCCATATTTAACGAGGATGTTTATAAATCAAGAATAGGTCAGGCATGGGCAAACTTTTTTCCGGAAATTTCTGCCGGCATAAATCTTGCAAGAAGCGGTAATAAATATATAGGCGGCGGGCCTTATGGCGGTTCAATGAGCCAGTATGTAACAATGGGATATATTCCGACTGTTTCTGCGGATATGATGCTTTTTGACTTTGGTAAAACCAAGGCAAGTGCAGATTCTGCAAAGAGTTCTTATGAAGCTTCAAAAGAAGATACGAAAGAAAACATTAATACAATTATTTATAAAATTAAATCTACTTATTTTAATATACTTTTTGCACAAGCGCAGGTTAAAGTATATGAAGATACGGTTGCGGATTATGAACTCCAATTAAGTCAAGCATGGGGCTTCTATAAATACGGTACAAAGCCTAAAGTTGATGTCGTTACGGCAGAGTACAACTTAGGTAAGGCAAAGCTAAATTTGGTTAAAGCAAAAAATGTTCTTGAAGTTGCAAGAGTTCAGCTATCTCAAATAATGGGTATGCCGGAGTATACAAATTATGAACTTTCAGATCAGCTTACATTGAATTTGTTTGATATAACAGAAGAAAATGCCATAAATACAGCCTTTGAAGTAAGACCGGAACTAATATCTGCCAAGAAATCAGCAGAAGCGGCAAAATACGGAATGCGTGCTGTAAGACGCGGCATAGCCCCTGATTTAAATATATTCGGCAGTTACGGAAACGGTATTGGGAATGAATATAATCTTCAATCGGGACAAGTGGGGGTCGAGCTTCAGTATACAAATTTAAACCTATTAAGATTAAAGAAACAGTATGACGAAGCAAATGCTTTATATAAGCAAGTATTGGCTCAATATGATGATGTAAAGCATTCTGTATACTTTAACGTCAAGAAAAATTACCTTGAACTTGAAACTGACAGAGAAGCTATTGTTATTGCAAAACTTGCTTTAGATCAGGCAAAAGAGCAATACAGACAGGTTACGGGAAGATATAAAGCGGGGGTCGGAAACGCAATTGAGCTTAAAGATGGTGAGAACACATATCTGAATGCGCGTCTGGATTTTTATAACGCAATGCTTAACTACAATGTAACAGCTGCAAGCTTAGAACGTGAGATCGGATTGCCTCTAAAGAAAGCTGACAAGCTTGTTATAGATGTTAAGGCTGAAGATTTATAATATTTTATTAAATTTTATCAAAGTATAAAATAGTCTTTTAAAGCAGTACGACTCCTTATAAATTCACTCCAAGAGTTAGGATGTTTTTGTCATCTTCATATCTGTATGAAATTTCATCGACGGAATTTTTTACAATGAATACCCCAAGACCGCCTTGTTCTCTGCTCTCAGGCGGGAAATCCACATCAGGGTCAGGGTTATCAAGCGGGTTGTAAGGCGTTCCTTGGTCAATAAATTCCATACATAATTTGTCGTTTTCAACTTCAAACCTGACTTCTATTTCGCCCTCACAAACTGGATAAGCGTAAGACGCGATATTCGTATAAATTTCTTCCGCACAAAGTTCAAGTTTGTATCTTATACTATCTTCAAACTTGTGCTCATCAAATTTTGAATACAGCCAACTCAAAAACTCGCGGTAATTTTCTTTTTTTGCAATTGATTTGTAGCTGTTTGTTTCTTTTTCTCCGTTGAATTTAAATATAAGCATTGTCATATCATCGCTCTGCGGATAATTTTGAGTGAACTTTTTGACGTCATCCCTAAGTTCTTGAACTTTATCTTTAAGCTCTGTCTGTTTTGCATTATTTATTGATTTTAGCAATCTTTCTTCCCCGTACAGTTCATCCTTATCGTTTATAGCCTCAGTTATACCGTCTGTATAAAGAATTATTTCATCATTTTTATTTAAGCTATATTCATTTGTTTCAAACTTTGCATTATCAAAAGCCCCAAGGACGATATTAGAATTAAGTTCAAGATATTTATATTCATCCCCTTGCTTCAAAATTGGCGGATTGTGACCGCAATTCACAAATGTTAGACTGCCAGTTTGTACATCAACAATCCCGACAAGCATAGTTACAAAGAAACCTTGTTTATTATTTGAACATATTTGTCTGTTAATTTCTTCAAGCATTTCACTTGGCGAAAGTCCTGATTTTGCAACATAATTAATAAGAGTTTTTACTCTCATCATAAATAGTGCCGCAGGAACACCCTTCCCCGAAACATCTGCAATTAAGAACATCAAACGATTTTCATCAATGAAGAAGAAATCATAGAAGTCTCCGCCGACTTCTTTTGCAGGTGTCATAGAAGCATATATGTCAAACTCATTTCTGTCGGGAAACGGCGGAAATACACTTGGCAAGCTTGACGCTTGAATATTTTGAGCAAGTGAAAGTTCTGATTCTATTCGTTCTCGCTCTTTAGTAATATCTTTAATGTCTCTCGCCATTTTGTTAAATGTTTCAGCCAGACGAGCAAACTCTTCGGGTTTTTCGAGTTTAATTTCCGTATTCAAATTCCCGCTTCCGATTCGGTTTGCAATATCCGAAAGCTTGCGAATAGGTCTGTCAATATTTCTTTTTAATCCCATATAAAGGAATGTTGCAAGCAAAAATCCGACAAGCAAAAGTGAACCAAAAAGTGAATAAACATTGTGGTAAAGTTTTTTAAAAAGTTCAGTTTTTGGGACAACAACAATATAAATCATTCCGTTATCAAGGATTTTTACAAAAGGTATATATTTTTGTCCTTGATATGTTATGTATGTTATTTGTTTGAGATTATCTCTGTACCAAGGAATGTTTTTAATAGATTTACTGATAAGCTTGTCATTATCTAAATAAGGATCTGTCGAAGCAATAATGTAATCGTGTTTTATATCAGCAAAGAGTCCAAAGCTATTTTGAGTAATTTTCATTTCCGCAACAGATTTAATAATAGAACTGATTTCCCAGTCAACGGTTGAGAGCCCGATTAAATTTCCGTTATTATAAATACCGGAGCCTGCTGTCATCATAAGGGTGTTACTGCCTTCTTTTTCATAATAAGGAGATGACCAAACAAGATTTTCTCCTTCGCTCAGTTTTGGCATAATCTCCTTATACCAGCTCTTTTCCGGATAATTATACTCATCTGTTTCAAACTGCCTGTCTATAACCATTTTTTTATCTTTGTTTCTAAAAGCGTAGATACAAAAATATTTTTTCCCATGCAGCAGGTAAGGCTTAAACCAAATGCCTCCGCCCAATGAATCCTCATAATTATCAAAAAGATCCATTACGACCTGCTCAGCTGTAGATCTGTTTTTGTCAATGTAATAAAACATTTCGCCTTGCAGAGCTAAGTCTTTAGCGTTATCCTCAATTCTTATTATTTCCTTGTTTATGTTTTGGGCAAGCGTAGCGATAGAATGAGAGGCTCCTTTGATTATAAGGTTTTTAGCGCTTTTAAGATAAAGAATACTAAATGCTGCGCAAAGCAAACTTAGCGCCAAAAGCGTCAGAAACGAAATAAGTGCTATTTTTGATTTTATAGTATTGAACATAGGCTTTATGAAACTTTTAAGAATTTGTCAAATCCTGTCATCTTAAGCACATCAGCTACAGGAGATTGAACATGTAAAACCTTAATTGTTGCGCCTTGTTTATCCATGTATTGATAAAGCTCCAAAAGTACTCTAAGTCCTATACTTGCAATATAAGAAATTTCAGCAAAATCAAGAATCAGTGCATTTGGATTTTCCATCTCATCAAGCTCATCCTTAATTTTCATGCCGTATTCTGCGGCGGTATCAATATCAAGTTTGCCTGAGGCTCTTACTATCAGATTTGAGTTAAAATCTCTTTCAAATTTAATTTCCATACAAAAACTCCATTTATTATAGTTCAATTATACCATAATATTGTGATAAATTGCAGCAAATTATTTTAATCCTATGTATAGAACTAATAATAAAGTTATAGGGACAACAAATTTGAGTCCGAAATCAAACAATGCTGCAAAAACCCTGTTTCTGATAAACGTGCCGCCTTTTATTTTCAAAAACCAGCCGGCAATTACGCACAAAAAGAATGCGTTTAGTGGCATCAAAAAATTTGATGTAATAAAATCAAGAAAATCGAAAATGTTTTTACCTATTATTTTGAATTCGCTAAAAGGTCCAAATGATAGTGTTGCAGGAATTGAAATGGCTGATATTATAAAAAATAAAATAGTACAAGCATTTATTCTTGAGATTTTAAATCTTTCGGTCATTGTTGCGACAGGCACTTCAATTATGCTTATACCGGACGTAATAGCTGCTGCAAGAAGCAGTATAAAAAATGCTCCCGAAACAATTCCGCCAAACGGGATTTGAGAGAATATATAAGGAAGCGTTACAAAAACGAGTCCTGCACCGGAGCTTGGTTCAAGCCCAAAAGAGAAGATTGCAGGGAAAAGCATTACACCGGCTAGAAGTGCAAAAAGGGTATCTGAAAAAATTATCGTGTAAGTAGATTTTGTTATATTTTTATCCTCTTTTATGTAGCTTCCGTAAGTTAAAAGCGCGCCCATGCCGATACTTAGAGTAAAAAGTGCCTGCCCGAGAGCAGCGAGAAACATGTGAGCATTGAGTTTTGAAAAATCAGGTTTAAACATATATTCAAGGCCTAGTTTTGCGTTAGGAAGTGAAAGAGAAAATGCAATCAGAACAACCAAAATTACAGCAAACAAAGGCATTAAAACATTGTTAGCAAACTCAATTCCTTTTTTGACACCGCGAGCAGTGAAAAATATGCACAAAAACAAAAATACCAGAGTCAAAATACAAGGAATTAAGGCGCTTTGAGTGAAACTTCCGAAATACGCACCGTAATCGGTAATTTTACTTGATGTAAAACTTAAATATATGTAATTTAAAATCCAACCGCCTACAATAAAATAAAAAGACGAAATGAGAACTCCGGTTATTGGGTTCATAGCGCCCAAAAATTTGAATTTGGGGTTAATAGCTTCATAAGCTCCGATGCATTCTTTTTTTGTAAACTTGCCAACTACTAACTCTGCAAATAGCGGAATAAAACAAATTGTCAAAATTAAAAGTAAATAAACAGCCAGAAAAACCGCACCGCCGTTTTGTCCCATTATATAAGGAAATCTCCAAATGTTGCCTAATCCGACGGCAGAGCCTACTGCCGCGAGTATAAATGTAACTCTTGAACTCCAGCTTGGTCTGTTTTTTTCCATCTCTCTTGCCCTATTTATTTAAACTACATAAATTATAATACAAAATGTTACATAAAGTTGTAAAATTTTTAAAATTTTTTGTACGAAGTACGCCTATATGGTAGAATTATTTTGTATCGTATGTTTATTTTAGGAGGAGAGAGATGAAGGATAAAACTTTTTTAATGATTCCGGGACCCACACCTGTACCGGAGAGTGTAATGTTAGAGATTGCTAAACACCCTATCGGGCACAGAAGCGGTGAATTCTCCAAAATTTTACACAATGTTTATGAAAACCTAAAATACGTATTCAGAACAAAAAATGACGTATTTGTTTATACTTCCTCTGGTACAGGCGCTATGTGCGCTGCTTTAGAAAATTTAGTTAACGAAGGTGACCACGTTCTATCGCTTGTTTTGGGAAATTTTGGTAACCGTTGGGCAAAGATTGCCGAATCCCGCGGTGCTATTGTTGAAAAAATAGAGGTTGCAACAGGAGAAGTTATTGACCCTGAAGTTTTGAGAGCAAAACTTGCTGAAGACGAAGAAAAGAAAATTAAAATTGTAACATTAACTCACTCTGAAACTTCAACAGGTGCTGCAAATGACGTGAAAACTCTTTGTTCAATCATTAGAGAACACGGCGCATTATCTGTTGTTGATGGTGTTACATCAGTTTGCGCTATGGAATGTAACCCTGACGAGTGGGGAATTGATGTTTTGGTATCCGGCTCACAAAAAGGATTTATGATTCCTCCGGGACTTGCCTTTCTTGTAGCAAATGAACGTGCTTGGAAAGTTTATGAAGAATGCAAACACCCGAGTTTTTATTGGGATTGGGCTGCTTATAAAAAATCTGTTCAGGCAGATTCAACACCTTTTACGCCTGCTGTAAACTTGTTTGCAGGCTTAGATAAAGCTTTAGAGATGATTAAGGCAGAAGGTATTGAGAATATGAATGCTCGTCACAGACGACACGCTATGGCGCTAAGAGCAGCAATAAGGGCAATCGGCTTAGAGCTTGTTGTTAAAGACGATAAAAATGCAAGCCATTCAATCACTTCCATTTACCCTCCTGAAGGTATAAGTGTTCCGGATATCAGAAAAGTCATTAAAGAAGATTTTGACGTACTTGTTGCAAATGGTCAAAATGCACTGAAAGACAAGATTTTCAGAATGGGAACATTAGGTTTTGTATGCGACAGAGACGTGATTTCTGCTGTAGGAGCTTTAGAGGCAACACTTTATAAGCTCGGTTACAAATTCGAGCTTGGTAAAGGTGTTGGAACTGTAATCAAAGAGTTAGCGAGGGAAATATAATGAAGGTTTTAGTAACTGATAAAATAAATGAATCGGCAGGAAAGATTATTGAGCCGGCTGCAGAAGTAGATTTTTTGCCTACAATGAGCGAAGATGAGCTTATAAAAGTTATTCCGAATTATGATGCTCTTATGGTTAGAAGCCAGACGAAAGTTACCCCAAAAATCATTGAGGCGGGGGTAAATCTTAAAATCATAGGCAGAGCGGGTGTTGGAGTTGATAACATTGACTTAAATGCAGCTACTCAAAAGGGTATTATTGTTGTGAACTCTCCTGACGGTAACACAATGGCAGCAGCGGAACACACTGTTGCTTTAATGCTTGCACTTGCAAGAAACATAGCACCTGCGGCTACATCTACTAAAGAAGGCAAATGGGAGAGAGGAAAATTTGTAGGTACAGAGCTTTATAAAAAAACACTGGGTATCATAGGTTTTGGCAAAATAGGCTCACACGTAGGTGAAGTTGCATTGGCGCTGGGTATGAAAGTTATTGTTTATGATCCGTTCAGTTCAAAAGAAGTCGTTGAGAAAAAAGGCGCTGAATACATTGAAAATCTGGATAATTTCTGGGCAAGGCCAGATTTTATTACAGTTCATGTTCCGAAAACAAAAGATACTTTGAATATGATTAATAAAGACACAATCGCTAAAATGAAACAGGGTGTAAGACTTGTAAACTGTGCCAGAGGCGGTATCATTAACGAAAACGATTTAAAAGACGCAATTAATAGCGGATATGTTGCCGGTGCTGCAATTGACGTTTATGAAAACGAACCTAATATTCAAGAATGTCCGCTAATTCAGTGCGAAAAAAATATTGTGCTGACTCCTCATCTTGGTGCAAGCACGCAGGAAGCGCAAATGAACGTAGCAATTGATGTAGCAGAGCAAATTAAGGCTGTACTCTCAGGCGGTTCAGCGTCTTCTGCCGTAAATATTCCGTCACTCAGACCTGACAGATTAGAGCCTGTAAAAGATTATATGAGTATAGCTGAAAATACAGGTGAGCTTGCCGTTCAACTTTCAACAGGTGCAATTAAATCTATAGAAATTACTGCAGATGGTGATTTAGCTGATAAGGATATTCAACCTCTGGAAGTTGCGGTTCTAAAAGGGGCTTTATCTTCAAGGTTAGAAGGTGTAAATTATGTAAACGCGCCTGTTATTGCTAAAAACAGAGGAATTGATATTGTATCTTCTAAATCAAAAATCAATACAAATTTTGCAGGAAGAATAACCGTAAAACTTACGACAGATAAAGAAACGACAACTGTTGCAGGTGCTCTTGTTACAAAAGATATTCCGCGCATTGTTAAAATTAATGAATATGAAACAAGCATAAGACCTGAAAAACACGTTCTTATTGTTCCGCATACAAACAAGCCTTCAATGATTGCACAAGTTGCAAAAGTTATTGGCGAAAAGGGTATTAACATCGGCTCAATGAACGTTGTACAAAAGAACGACAAGCATGAAGAATCAATAATGGTTATTAACATTGATACTATTGTTGATGATGAAACCTTGAAAGCAATTGAAAAAATTGACGGTGTTCACAACCCGAAGTATGTCAGTTTGACGGTTTAAGAATTTCAGGTAATATTTGGCAGAATTAAAAGGGCAGTAAATGGCAAATAAACTTGCAGTATTTGATTTTGATTCAACACTCATGGACGGAGAAACTATAGAGTTCTTCGCCCGTGAGCTTGGAATTGAGGATAAAGTTAAGGCAATAACTGATAAGGCAATGCGCGGTGAGTTAGACTTTTTTGAAAGCCTTACAGAGCGTGTCTCTTATCTTAAAGGTCTCTCTGTCTCAAAAGTCGATGCGATTTGCCATAGCCTACCTCTTATGAACGGTGCGGGAGAGGTTGTCAAAGGGTTGCAAGACAAGGGTTATAAAGTTGTATGTTTTTCAGGCGGATTTAGAAATGCTACTAAATATTTTGCGGAAAAATTAGGTTTAGATAGCGAATTTGCCAACTATCTTCATTCAAAAGACGGTATTTTAACGGGACAAGTTGGTGGAGAAATGATGTTTGGAGACAGCAAAGGGCAAATGTTAGTGCGTTTGCAAGCTTTGCTTGGTATAACAAAAGAAAACACGCTTGCAGTAGGCGACGGTGCAAATGATTTGAGCATGTTTAAATATGCTTCAAAACGTGCAGCATTCTGCGCCAAGCCAATATTAAAAGAGGCTGCAAATATAGTAATAGAAGAAAAAGATTTGCGACTTATATTGGATTATGTTTAAACGTTATCTTCAACGCTTAATTTAACCACACCTGCTTCCGGATTAAGAGCCTCAATAACAATTTTGTTGACTCCATTTTTTAAACATTCTTTCCCTGTCATAATGAGTTCACCGGTTTGACCGAGCCTGAATACAACAGGATTATCTTCGGAAACTTCAGTTCCGGAGAGTTCTTTACCGTTAGTGATGAATTTTACGTCTTTTGGTTCAAATACAACGTCATTTACAGTAACGCTGTGAAACCCGCTTATCAGCCCAGGACCCAAAACATTTTTAAGTGTAACGCTTGCTCCGCCTTCTTCAAGTTTTTTTAAGGAGCCTTTCTGGTAAATTCTCTTAATCAAAAATTCGGGGACAACGACCATTATTCATACCTCATCTTATTTAAACAGCTGACAAATTTTGAATGTTCCTAATAATATTTTAACATTTTCTAAGTCAGATTTAAAGCCCCATGCGGATTTAACGTTCCTATCCTTTTCCCAAACAATTATGTCAACTTTGTTATGCGGTTTTAAAAATTCATTAATCAGGTAGAATTTGTCTTGAACGTGTCTTCGCTTTATGTATCTGCCGATTTTTACTCCGTTCAGGAAAATTGTTGCCCTCCTGCATCTAAAATCTTCGAATGATAAATATTTAGCAAAAAATACATTGTCTTTAAGCTCTGTGTCAAATTCTACACTAATCTTTGCAAGATAAGGGTTTTCGCTCCTAAACTTTTCCTCTCTTTGAGGAGCAAGCTTTTCCTGCACATAAAATTCAATCGGAATACTCGGCGTTGTTTCAAATATAACAAGCCCCCTCGGATTATTTGTGTCTCCGGAAAACCCTTTATCAAAGCCCAAATTTTGAACCAAAATTGTTAGTTCGTTTTGTTCTTTATTTAAAATATCTTTGTTTAGAGGAACAGAGATTGTTTCAGGAATTTCCTGCAATTTTTCGAGTTTGTAACTGTTTCTGTTAATAACTTCACGTCCGTTTATATAAACGGCAAACAAATGCCTTGCGCTAAGTGTAATTTCCGTTAAAGAATCAGGAATTTGTGCTTTGTACCAAATGAATTCATCATAAATATCGCACGCAAAAGCGTCAGTTTTTCCGGTAACCTTTTTCCAAGAAGAATAATCGTAATCGCTGTCTATTTCGGGCGAACAAAATTCAACATTTTTAATCTCTAATTGCTCTAATTTATTATTCTGCCCAAATTCTGTAATAATACAGTTTTTTTTACCGAATTTGTATTTCAAATCATAATAAGCAATTTCAGTATTTTTTTCTACCGCAATCGCACCGTTTGGAAGGACATAGTCTGCATTAAAAATCATCCTGTCACCCAAAAACCAGCTTCTGTCGGATAAATGCTTTGTTAAAAATATAAAATGAGTTAGTTTGCCGTCTTTTTCAAACGTTATGTTTTCATAATCCCGTTTGTCACCTGAAATTTTTGTTCCGTCAGAAAGATAAAGATTAGCGTTCTTGTCTGCAATCAAGAAAATTGCTTCTTCGTTTTCGTTTTCAAGTCTTGCAAAAATTTCAATGTCAGAGAATTCAATCTCACATCCTTTTAGCTTAAGATTAGTGGGGCAAATTTTCATGTCAAAAGGTTTAAGTGAAATGTTTTTATTTAAAATATTCACTGCTGTTTCTTCCGGATTAAGATTTCTTATAAACAGCCAATCACATTCATTGACAAGGTCATGCCTTAATCTTGTATAAATATTTTCCTGACAAAAATCAAGTTCTTTTGCCTCTGTTTGAGTCAAATCAAAAGAATCAAGAAAATAGTTTATCTCTTTTGCTTTATAAAAGTTGCTCTGAGGAACACCGAATTCGTCTATCGGAGCCGTAAACTCGTAGCTGGTGTAAACTTCATCACAAGCTAAATCAT